>JAHJDG010000028.1 GCA_018812265.1 bacterium
ACGGAAGCAGGTTGAAGAAGAGACCGTAGAAGATCTCGAAATGACGACCGAACGAGAGCAGAATCGAGAACCCGGAGACGGCAACGAGTCCCCAGAAGAGGCGGTCTTTCTTTCCCCAGAAAGCGAGTATGGCAAAGAGCAGCGGAACGATGCCGAAATAGAAGCTGGACGAGGTGAACGGCATGTCGCCCCAATAGTAGGGCGATTTGAGACCGAACCACGACGGCACGATGAGCGTGAGCAGCTCGCGGGGGGCGAACGACCACATGGTGGCGTCGGCCATCGAGTAGCCCGCTTGTTCTCCGGCGGCGGCAATGGCGGGACCCATACCGCGAATGGAATAGCCCAGATACTTGAGCAGCGGAACGTACCACAGCGCGCCGACGGCGAATCCGAGAAGCAGAGCGGCCGCGATGAGTCCGGCGGGTTTGAGCACGAGCAGGGACGCCCGAGTGCGGAGTTCGGGAATCGCCCACATGACGTAGAGAATGCCGACCGTCACGAAGCTGTAGAACAGAATCTGCGTGTGCCCGCCCATGGCGATTTGCCAGCCGAAGACGATGGCGAGCAGCGCAAAATCATAGAGCCGCCGTTTGGTGATGACGTTCCACGCAAACAGAACAACCAGCGGCATATAGATGTAGGTGAGCAGTTTTCCTCCATGCGCGGCGGTGGCGAGCGAGACCAGATAGGGATTCCACGCCATGAGGAGCGCGGCGAAGACCGCGATGAGCACGTCGAAACCCAGCCGGCGGAGGAGCAGAAACGTGAGCAGGCCGCCGAAGAGCAGGTAGGCGACGAGCGGACGGCCGTTCTCGGAGCGATCATTCCAGAAACCCAGCAGGCCGATATTAACGGTGAGCGACTCGGCCCAGTAGCGGGGGGAAAGATACTTGTAGGCCAGCGCGAAGGGCATTCCCATGTATTCATAGTTGAAGTAGGCGCCCGCCGCCAGACCGGGGAATCCTCCGAAGACGTAGGGATTCCACAAAGGGTATTCGCCGGTCTCGGTTTCGCTTTCGGCGAACTTGTTCATGGCCGCGGCGGATTCGGTATCGTCACCGCGGGAGAAGCTCTTCCCTTCGAGGGGGATTTCATGGAAGAGCACGAAGACCGCAAGAAAAATCGCCACACACGCGATGAGATCGGCCTGCCACGGTTTGAGTCCGCCGGTGGGGGATTTCACCGGCGAGGCGGCGTGTGTCTGGGAACGCGCCTTGCTTTTGGCTTTCTTGGCTGTCAAGTGATCCTCGAAGCGAGTTTAGCGTTTGATGTCGTTGTTTGCCGGGACGGCGGTCAGACGCTGAGGTGTATAGGTTCCTTGGGTGCCGCCTTCGACGCGGATGCGCGACATCTGACGATCGGCGAAGAAGATGAGAAGACGGTCGCCCGAGGTGACGTTCATGCCGCGCTTCTTATCCTGATCGCGGATGTAGTAGGTGGCGATAGCCGTTCCCTCGACGAGGGCTTCGGTGATGACGCCATCCGTAATCCAGAGGGTCATGCGCTGGCCTTCCATGCGATTGAGAGGCTCGGGGAAACTGCTGTCGGCGGGGCTGGTGGCCAAGGCCTGGCCGATCATTTCCACTCGCGAAAGCTGCTCGTTGTCGAAGAACAGCTTCATGGTGTCGCCGCGGGTGTGGTTTTCGCCGCGCACGGCCTCGGGAGAGCCGAGCAGGACGGCCATTCGTTCGTCGGTGAAGTAGTCGAGAACCTGCCCGGTGGCGACCAGACTGTCGCGCACGATGGTCACGTTGCCGGCGACGCGAACCCGCTTTTCTTCGCCGAAATACTCCACCGTATCGCCGGTGACGCGGGTGACGATGCGGAACGTGGAATCGCCTTCGGTCATCACCGGATTACCGGTAACCCGTCCGTATTGGCGCACGTGATCCAGATAACCGATTTGTCCGATCAGAACCAGACGGCGGCTGCGTTCGTTGATGCGGACGTCATCGAACAAATGCCCTTGCGAGAGTTGTTGGTAGTAGCGCGCGCGGCGGGACGTGACCGAGAGCGTGTCTCCCTGATAGACGCGGACGTGGCCGCCGGCTTCGATGACCTCGGAAAGCTCGTCGTAGGTGATCTTGTCCGCGAGCAGAATCCGGTGCGGATCGCGCACCTCGACGTTACGCAGGAAAACCACCCGGCCCGAGTCGGGATAGTGGAGCGCGTGGTCGCAGGTCATCGTCAAGCTGTCCTTGGTCATCTTGACGTCGCCGCGCAGCTCCCGGCAGATGACGCCACCCTCTTCGGTGACCACAAGCGAATTGGCGTGATCGAGATGAATCGGACTTCGCGTCTGAGCGATGACGGCGACGGCGAAGAGGGGAACGATCCACCAGAGTAGTTTGCCCGAACGCGCCACTTACAGCGAGTCTCCCGGAAGCGAGTCGGTGATTTGAGGCGCGACCGCCAGCGAATCGCGCGCGATTCGCCGTTCCTGTTCACGGAACGTCAAGCCGTAGGGGCGATCAATGCGCCAGTTCCGCAAGTGCTCGTCGGAGACGAAGCCGATGCCGTACAAGGTGTCGGTGGGCGTGGACAGCTTCACGCGCACGTTGGAGCGAACTTGCCGGGACGTGTTGTCCCAGCGCAGTTCGGTGGTTTCGAGCATTTCCCCGCTGTCCGACTGGGCGATCACGTTCCCCATGGCGACCATGTCCTTACGGACTTCATCGGTGCGGCCCGAATCGGCCCACAGGGTGGAGGTATGAAGTCCCTGTTCGTTGAAGAAATCCATGACCACTCCGCTGTCGAGAAGGACCAGAGAGGTGCGCTCGAACTTGCGGATTCTTCCGGCCTTCAGAACGCCGCTGATGCGGTCGTTCTGGTAGAAGGTGATGGTGGCTTCGTAGAGCTCTTGCTGGGGCAAGTTCGCGCCGGGAGTGGTTTCCTTGGCCGGTTCAGTAAGTTGCGTGCAGCCGGCGAGCAGAAGACCGGACACGAAAGACAACAATGCGAAGCGCGTCACCGTCCGATTCCCGATTTGAGCAAGTCGTGGAGATGCACGATGCCGACCAATTTGCCCTCGTCGTCCAGAACAGGCATCACCAGAATATTATGGGTTTCCATCAGGTTGATGGCGCGGGTGACCAGAGCCGTCGGTTCGATGGACTTAGGGTCTTGCGTGGCAATGTCGGCGGCGGTAAGCAGGTGAAGATCTCCGCCGCGCTCGAAGGTGCGCCGTAAATCGCCGTCGGTGTAGATACCGAGTAGCTTTCCCGCGTCGTCCACCACGCACGTTGCTCCCAGCCGCTTCAGCGTCATCTCCATGACCACGTCACGAAGCTGCGTATCGGGCGAGACGATGGGGATTTCACCGCCGGCGTGCATGACCTCCTGAATGCGTTTGGTGAGCCGCCGTCCCAGCACCCCGCCCGGGTGGAGGAAGGCGAAATCCTCGGGGCGGAAACGCTTTTCCGTCAACAGAGCCACAGCCAGCGCGTCGCCCATTGCCAGCGCAGCGGTTGTCGAGGCGGTGGGAGCCAGATCAAGCGGACATCCCTCCTCCACGACCGAAACGTCGAGACGAACGTCGCATTTCTCGGCAATCGAGCTCCGGCAGTTGCCTAAGAGTCCGATGGTCGGAATATTGAGCAACTTGAGATAGGGAATCAGATTCAGGATTTCCTGGGTCTCGCCGCTCTTGGAAAGAATGATGACTCCATCCTGCCGAGTGACCATTCCGAGATCGCCGTGGGCGGCCTCGGTCGGGTGGAGAAAATGCGAGGGGGTTCCGGTGCTGGCCAGAGTGGCGGAGATCTTCCGGCCGACGTGTCCGGACTTGCCCATTCCGGTCACGATCACGCGGCCTCTGACCGCGGCCAGGAGATCGAGCGCGCGGGTGAAGGAGTCGTTCAGCCGCTCGGTCAATGCTCCGACCGCATCGGCCTCGATCCGCAGGAGGCGGCGGGCAACGGCCAGACCTTCGCTGCGGGCCGCGTGGGCGAGGGAGGGATCAGTAGTTGCCACGAAGCATGTCCTCGATTGCGGTTTCCCAGTGGCCGGTGGCGGCCAACCAAAGATCCAGGAAATGACGGACGGCGCCCCGACCGCCGGGTTGATCCAGAACGATGTCCACGCGCGCCAAGACTTCGGGATGGGCGTCCGCCGGAGCCGCCGAAACTCCCGCTCGCTGGATGAGCGAAAGGTCAATGACGTCGTCGCCGATGTAGGCGATGGTTTCCGCCGCTATTCCCGTCCGTCGGATGATGTCCTCAAAGACGGGAATTTTATGGGTGGCGCCGAGGTGGATTTCGTCAATGCCGAGGTCTTGACAGCGAAGAAGCGTGGCGCGGGACTGCCGTCCGGAGATGATTCCGGTGCGAAGACCATACTGCCGGAGCCAATAGAGGGCGAGGCCGTCGCGGGTTGAGAAAAGCTTGGTTTCCACGCCCGAATCATCCAGATGGATAAGGCCATCCGTGAGGACTCCGTCTACATCCATGAGGAGCAGGCGGATGCCGGCGAGCCGCTGGCGTAATTCGGGGTCAAGATCGTTTAAGGTTTTCACCGAAATACACTGGGGTTGGTGAGCAAGATTTCCCTTGGAGTTCTCTCCCAAGGGGTACACTTTTTGCTTGTTATCGCTAAAGATAAGACATCAGGCAGGCAAAGTCAAGGGGCGTGGGGATCGCCGAGAGGCCTTGTGATATGTCATAACGAGTTGTAGACACGTGTGTTGCGGTGACGGATTGGATTTGTGGACGGCTCTGGGGGCACGGCCAGTAGTCTCTTCCCCGCGCAGGTGTGCAAGATTGTCCAATTCGGCAATAGCGAAAGAGTTTTCCCTGCCTCTTGATTCACTTCCGATGGTTCGGCTCCAAACGTAGGTTTTGCCTTGATTTTGTGAGTGGCGACCATTACTTTTAGGTATGGGTCAAAAACGATTGGATTTCGGCCCGTCTCTGGAAGTGATTTCTGATCAAGGCGCACGTGTGTCAAGCGGTTTATCTAACCTCTCCCATGCTTTCAGCTCGTAGCATCCTCTGGGTGATACTTTCGCTGGCGGCGAGTGCGATTGCCATTCAGGCCGGTTCGCGCGAGCCGGTGGCGGTATCCGTTGAATGCGCGGGAGTAGAGCCGTGTTTCACCCTTGACGAGCCCACGGACACGCTTCGGCAGGACGACAACCGTCCAGTGTATGCTTTTCGATTTCCGGACGCATATGGCGATGATCTGCGGAATCAGCGGTTTCGAGCTCCGGATCGGGCGCACGTTCGAGGCGTGCTATTCGCTTTCCCGACCCGCGGATCTGCACAGTGGACGACCGGCTCGCCCGACCTCGTGGTGAAGTTGTGGCCGATGGGCGAAGACTCCCTGCCGGTAGCGGGCGGAGAATGGCTCTCGGATACGGTGGCTTTCGAGGAATGGGCTTCGCATGTCTACTCCCTCGATTCGACGTGGCGGGGAGATTCGACACAGTTCGTGTACGTTGACCTCGCGACTCACGAAATCCAGTTGGACAGCGGGCAGTGGTTTCATGCGGGCTATTCGGCGGTTCTCGAGGCGGGGGACTCGCTGGCGATTCTCGCGGATGATGGGATTCCCGAGACCTCGTATGCGAGCGAATGGTACAACGGACGGTTCGTGCTGATGCGCGACGGTTGGCGGAGCGTGAACTTTTTTATGCGGGTGGTGGTGAGTCTGGATTCGGCAGGGCTGAACGTCCTCGGCCCGGACGGGACGGTGGCCGATCTTTCTTTGTGTACGGTTTATCCCAATCCATTCAACAGTCGCACGACGATCTCGTTTGACGTTATACGGCCCGGTATCGTGCGGCTAAGTATGTTCGATCTTTTGGGGAGGGAACGGCTCCTGTTGCTCGATGAACATAAATCGGCGGGCCGCTATCGCGTTAACCTCGATGGGAATGATCTTTCGTCGGGAGTTTATTTCGTTCAGGTGTGGACGCTCGGACGGCGGCAGGCGATTCGGCTGGTGTTGACGAAGTAATCCTGACGATTTCATGGACGAAAGTACCTTCCCCACCGAGTCCTTCATCAAATGGCAGCCGTCGCCGCTTATGGAATGGGCCAAGGCGATTGCCGGACGCGGGCGATACAATCTGGCGCGGAGCGGCGTCCCCTCGGTGACGGATGTGCGCGAGATTCCGGGCGGGCCGTTCGAAGCGGATTTATGGGGCCATAACGAAGGGGGGCACGAAGGGCTGAAGGGATGCATCGCCGCCATGTACGGCGAAGCGCCGGCGAACGTGCTGCTGGCCCAGGGTGCAAGCGAGTGCAACTTCCTCATCGCCGGAGCCGTGCTGGCGGGCGGAGGATCGGCAATCGTCGAGACGCCCGTATACGAACCGCTTTTGCGGGCTATCGAAGTCTGGGCGGATCGCGTGATTCGGCTTCCGCGGCGGCGCGAGAACGGATTTCAACCCGATCCCGATGAGCTGCGACGGCTGGCGGCAAAAGACGTGCGGCTGGTGGTGCTGACGGACCTGCACAATCCCACGCACGTGGCTCTCGAACCCGCGCGCCTGCAGGAGATTATGACGGCGGCGCGGGAGACGGGTGCGATGGTGATGATTGACGAAGTGTTCTTGCCGATGCTGCGGCGCGATCATCGAACGCACGGACACGAATTCGGGGCGATCTCGGTGAACGGTCTGGACAAGTCGTGGGGACTGGACGCGATCCGAGTGGGATGGGCGGTGGGACCCGAGGAGATTGTCGGGCGAGCCTATCGCCTGAACAACCTGCTGGGAGTGAATCAGCCGTACCTGACGGAAGACCTGGCGTTTCGGATTTTAAGCAGCCGCGTGGCCGTGGAATCGCTGATTGGCCGGGCCGATCGAGCGAACGAGGGACGGGCGCTGCTGGATGAGTTCGTGGAGCAGACCCCGGAGGTTCGCTATGTGCCGTCGGATGGCGGGATTTCGGCGGTGGTGGAATTGCCGGAGGGAATCAGCGACCGAGAACTTGCCGAGCGTTTGCTGGCGGAGGAGCATACCGTGGTGTTTCCGGGAAGTTTCTTTGAGTATCCGGGAACGCTGCGCGTGAGTTTCGGCGGCGGTACGGAAGAAACGAGAGAAGGATTCCGGAGACTGAGCCAACGGATAAGGACGGGATCATGACAAAGCAAACCGGGTTGGCGATGCTGCTGCTGTTGGCGGCGACCACCATTTCATTGCAGGCGAGCGACACCGAGCGATGGTCGCGCGAGATTATCGTGAAGTGGCGGGAAGTTCCGGCGCGACTCGACGGTGATCGGTTTCCGGCCGAAGTTCGCGGGCAAGTCGTGGACGTGCGGGCGGCGCTGCCCGTTGGCGAGCGGACGACGGTGGGACTGGAACGGATCAGCGTGGTGGAGGTGAATAACGCGAGCACCGTACCCAAGTTCATCGCACTGCTTCAGCATGATCCACAAGTGGAATACGTCGAGCCGCGAGCACTACGCTACATTGACGGCTGGACAGAGGGGGGAAATCGGGGGCGCGAAGGAGCTTTGGACGGCGTTCCCAATGATCCGTTCTACGGTCAGCAATGGGGGCTGGTGGCGATGGAGGCGGAGGCGGCGTGGAACATCACGCGCGGCGATCCGTCGGTGGCAATTGCCGTATTGGATCTGGGAGTGGATTTCACGCATCCCGAGCTGGTTCATTGCCGCTGGGAGAATGCGGCCGAGCGATCGGGCGTGGCGGGAGTGGACGATGACGGCAACGGCTTCGTGGATGATGTGTACGGCTGGGATTTCGTGGAAGGCGACGGAGAACCATGGTCGCAGCTTCTCGATGGTGACGAAGCACATGGGACACACGTGGCGGGATTGGCAGCGGCGGCCCGCAACAACGGACAAGGGATTGCGGGACTCGCGCCCGACTGCAAGATTATGGGGGTTCGCGTGGGCCACCACGGGCAAATTCCCTATGGCTATGATGGTATCTACTACGCGTGTCGAAGTGGCGCAAAGGTCATCAATTGCTCGTGGGGCGGCGAGTTCGAGTCGGCATACGAGCGCGACGTGGTGCAGTACGCGGCTGAGATGGGCTGCGTGATCGTGGCATCGGCGGGCAACTCGGCCACCTCTCAGGAGCATTATCCGGCCGGAATCGAGGGCGTTCTTAGCGTGGCAGCGACGCGGATCGGGGATTTCGCCGCCGATTTCACGCAATATGGGTCGTGGGTGAAAGTGTCGGCCCCGGGAGTCGCGATGCTTTCAACCTTCAACACTCCGGGTGGCGGACACAGTTACGGCACATGGCAGGGAACGAGCATGTCGGCTCCCTTGGTGGCGGCGACGTGCGCGCTTGTCAAGAGCCGTTTTCCACAGATGACGGGCCGCCATCTCATGGCCCGCGTGATGGGAACGGCGGACCCGATTGACGGCAAGAATCCGACACTGGCGGGTCAGATCGGACTCGGACGCGTCAATGCATGGCGGGCGCTGGCGGATTCGGCGGCGGGAATCCGCGTGGTAGACGACAGCTTGACGGAGACTTCCGGAAACGGAGACGGACGGATCCGTGCGGGGGAAACCGCGACCCTCCGCCTGGCCATCCGCAACGACGGAACGGGCGTGGGAGGCATGGCCGCATTTTTGGCCACCTCGGCGACTGACGTGGGTCTGCGCAATCCGGTGCTGGTCTTCGAGGATGTGCCACCGGGCGGACCGGTGTGGAGCGAGTCGGTGGTTGCGATCGAACTGGCGGGAACCGCGAGGCGGGGATTCCTGCTTCCGCTCTCGATAGATTTCATCGGCGGTAACGGCCGACTGGCGGGGCGCGTGACCCGGACGATCTATCTGGATTCGACGTTCGTCTGCCTGGACAACGGGCGGCTGCGGCTCGGATTCGCGGAAGACGGCAGTCTGGGATACTACGATCGCGAGCAGGACCACTATATCGGCTGTGGTTTCCGGACGGCAGAGCTATCGAATGCTCTTTATCACGGATCGTTCGTGCTGGCCGCGGACGGACTCGTCTCGGATAATGCCTATGGGAATGCGGCTCTGAACCGCTACGATTGGCAATCGCTGGACGAGAGCGTGGCGCGTCTGGTTGTCAGTGAGCGAGCGGACGTGGAAGCGCGGGCGGAATTCGCGGACCGGCGGGCCGAGCCCCCGCTGTTCGCGCAAGTGGAGTCGGCTGGTCTGGGTTGGCAGGGAGCGGAACAGAACGGATTTCTGATCCTGGAATACGCGGTTGAGAATCGCTCGGTCAATCCGTGGAATGAGGCGTACGCCGGACTGTTTCTCGACTTGGACGTGGGGCCCTCCTCGATGAATCGCGTGTTCTACCATGAGGAGGCGGGAATCATCTACGTACAGGCGATCGGTTCCAGTCATCCTCTGGCGGGCGTCGCGTCCATCGGAGATTCGTGGGGCAGTCTGTTCGTGGTGAACAATCGCGATGAGCTGCATCCGCCGAGCGGGGAGGATCCGTTGACGGGTTGGACGGATGAACGGAAATGGCAGATCCTCGAACGGGGAATCGCCGCGATTCCGACCGAACCGGCGGACATCAGCCTTCTGGTGTCGTACGGTCCGCTGGTGATGGATTCGCATGAAATCCGGACGTTCGCTTATGCTCTCGTGAGCGGGAACGACGCGGATGAACTTGCCCGACAAGCGGAGTCCGCGCGGCAGAGATATCAAGGTCGAAAGAGTCCTCCCCCACCTCCGACTCCGGAACGACGAGCGATGAAAGCCGGATTGTATCCGAATCCGTTGGCGGCGGGTGAGCCGTTGCACTTGGTCCTGCCCTCGCGGGAAGAAGCGACGGTCCGACTCTACAACATCCTCGGTCAACGGGTTGCCGAATTTCAGAATGTGATGGCCGGTCCGGAAGGAGCGCTGCTTGACCCGATGGTGGGGAGGGCGGCCAGCGGGCTGCTGCTGTATCGAGTTGAAACCGCGACCGGCGGAGTGACCGGGAAACTGCTCATCTTGAAGTGATCGAGCCGCCGGGTGCGGCGAGTCATAGGCGGAGACGACAGGTCATGTTCCACTTGACGAAACGAACAAAGACAGTGACGGCGGTTGTGATGGTGTTGCTGATCGCGGCCGTCGGTCGGGCGCAGGAACCGACGCTGGAAGGTATCGGACTTTCCGGGCAGGGCGGCGCGCGCGACACCGTCGTGGTGGACGGCGACAGCGTGTTCGTCATCGTTTCCTTCGATCCGGAGCCGGATTGGCCGGTGGCGGGGGTCGGATTGCGAGCGGATTCCCTGAACCGCGCCTACCTGCATTTCTACACTTCGAGTCTTCCCGGACCGACGCTGACGCAAACGATAGCCATCAGCGTGGACACCTCCTCGGTGGAAATTGACACTCTCGTTCAGCCGCCACTCCTGCGGTTTCGTTCGCTGATGCCGGTCGTCGTCAATCCGCGCATTCGATCGCTGCAAATAGAATTGGCCTTGTTCGCCCGCCATGCGGGAGGAGACGTTGTTTTCAGCGCGCGGCATACGTCCTACGCACAGGTCGGGAGCGCTACTCCGCTTCGCAACGCTGTAGACGTGCTGCACGCCATGTATTTGACATTTGTGGACACCCGAACCTATGCGCCGGTATTGTTTTCTCCGGCACCGAATTCGACGATTCCGCTCGTATTCCAAGTACGATATAGCCAGCCGGAGGAAGCTGCCGGCGGAACGCTCATTCTGACGATACGCAATGAACTTACCGACAGCACGACGACCATCTATTTGCGGGACCGGAATCCGGGGCCGCTGAAGACGGTGGTTCTGAATGCGACTTCGCTCATCAATCTCGTGTATATGGACTCGCTGAGGGGTCCGACGGCGCTGGCTCATGAGTCTCCCTACGAATTCTCTCTCCAATATCAGGACGTCAACGGCAATCTACCGGCCTCGGTTTCGGTCAACCACGTGCTGGTGGATCGGTTCACGGATCCCCCCGTCATATTGTATCCGATCCGGAATACGATCATCCCACGGCAGCTTGAGGTTCGGTTCAATCAGCGTGAACATGCCGCGCGCGGTTCCTTGATGCTCAGTCTGACGAATCTGGATACGGCGGCCCACGAAGCCCGGCACGTGCTGTATCTGACCGACCTGACGGTCAATCCGGAGAAGCGGATTCCCCTCGATGCGCGAACACTGTTCAATCCGGAAATCATGGACTCGGCTCGCGGCACTGACAGCTTATCCCACAATTCACAGTATCGCCTCACGATCTCCTATCGGGATACGCTGGGGAACGTGGCGGCGGCCGACTCGGTGGAACCGTTGCCGACCGTTTTGCGCTCACCCGTTCCATCGTTCTACGAGCCTCGATTGGGAACCTCGCGCAGTGACTCGACGGTTCCGGTTCTCTATCAGCTGGCGCAACCGGCCGACACGGTGTGGTTGATCTTCGAGGCCGACCCAATGGACTCCGCATCGCTGCTGAGCGACACCCTCAGCCCCCATATTCTCCGGCTGGTCGGTTCATTGGCGCGGGAAGGACTTCACAACTTTTCGCTTGACGGTCGTGAGATCGGCAGCAACAGCCCCTACGTGGCCGAGAGCAACCGCGGGGCGGAGGATCATCTGGTCACGCCATGTATCTACAACGTGACTCTGATGGCGGGCGATACTCTGGGCAACGACAACGCGACGGCCACCAACAACGGCTACGTTTGGCCGAACGACCGAATGACGGTTCCGCCGGTTGTCATCGAACCGCGGACCGGAAAGCGGGTGGGTGAATCGTTTCGAGTGCTGTTTTCGCTTCCGGAGGAACCGTATCCGGGTAGTGTGTACCTGAGCTTCGTCGAATTCGGGATATCTTCGGATCCGGCTTCGCCTCATCGTGTGTATCTGGGCAATATCCCGCGCGGGAACACCGTTTTTTATCTGGATGCACGACAGTTCACGAACACGGACGTGGTGGACAGCGTTCAAGGCGCCGGCACGCCGGAACAGAACAACACTCTGGTGCACGGTGCCGTATACACGTTGCGGCTGCAGTACCGCGATCACTTGGGAAATCCCGCAGCGGTCTCCGCCGCTTCGGTGATTTCTTTCGACGTCCGCACGGACGCGCCGCAGCTTCTCGCGCCGCTGGCGGGGGACACTCTGCCACGGATCAACCTGCCGGTGCGATTCCGGCAGCCCGAACACGCGTATTTGGGTTCGCTGCGGCTGATCTTCACCCAGACGGGAGGCGTCGAGACCGATCTCGGTTCGCCGCACGTCCTGTACCTGTCGAATCGCCTGCCAAGCCTGGACACCGGCAAAGTCATCATCGTGCAGCCGTCGGCGCTGTACGCCAGCAGCGGCGTGGACTCGACCCAGGGTGGAGCGGAGCTTCTCATTCGCTCGATCTATCGCCTAACGGTGGAATACCGGGATACACTGGCCAACACGGCGGCCTCGGCGAGGGTGGACGGTCTCGTCTATAGCAGCGGTACGGCGGTGAGCGTGCGCGGCGGATCGGTCGGAACGGCGGCGGTTGCCCCGGGCGATCTGCGGGTGGTCAGTTTCTGGTTGGGACTCCGGACGGACGGCGGCAATAGCGTGCTGCGGGCGTTGAAGTTCACCACCCTGGGCGATGCCTCGACGACGGATCTTGTTCTCTCCGAGACGTCGCTTTGGCAAAGCGTGGACACGCTGTTCGTGGAAGGCGAGGACGTATTGCTCAACCATCCCGACCGGTGGAGCGGTGGAATCCTGCCCTTTGACTCGCTGTCGGTGCCTTTGAATGAGGAAGAAACGATCTTGCTCGTGACGTTGGCTTTCGCCGGCAATGCGGACCTGAGTCATTCGCTGGGATTGCAGCTGGCCGGGCCGTCGGCCATAGATTGCGGGACGGATCCGGTGTATAGCGCAAGTTGGCCGCTGGGCCGCGAAGACTACGCGCTCAACGTGGAACTCACCTCGTTTGCGACGGAACAGGATACGCTGTTCGGAGCGCTTCGCGTGTGGTGGATTGTGGCCTCCGAGTCCGACAATGCGGGATTCGTGCTGTACCGCCGCACCGAGGAAGAAGAGGGTTTCCGGATGATCGCCAGCTACGCGACGGCTCCCGAGCTGGTGGGGCGGGGCTGGAATCCGACGGCCACGCGCTATCAATACGTTGACCGTGGTCTCACGCCGGGGACGAAGTACTACTATCGGTTGAGAGCCGTATCATCTTCTTTCCACGAGCAGGAGTTCGAGGCGATTGCCGAGGGAATTCCGCAAGTGCCGCCGACGAACTTTATCCTCGGCGACGCCTATCCGAATCCCTTCAATCAGGAAGTGACCTTCCGCTACGTAGTGCCCTACACGGCCAAAGTGGAGATCACGATCTACGACATTTTGGGAAGGAAGATGCGAAGTCTGGTGCGGGCGTTGCAGCCTCCCGCCGAATACCGCGCCCGCTGGGACAGCCGCAATGATGAAGGAATGCTGGTGCCGTCGGGAATCTACTTCTATCGCATGGAGGCCGGCGGGTCGTTCGAGGAAACCCGCAAGTTGGTGCTTATTCGCTGAGCAGACGGCTTCCCCGTCATTCGCATTGCCGCTATAGAGGATCCGCCGCGCGAAACTGGCGCGGCGGATCACATTTGCATTTGCGAACGGCAAGACGTCTCAGGTTTTCTCGACAGGCTATATTCGCCGCCACTCGGCCGCGACCGGGAACGCCTGAGCCAGATGCTCGGGTACGGTGTTTTCGGGGAGTAGCTCGGACCGCAGCGGATCATTTCCGGCGGATTGCAGACAGGAACGGATGAAGTGTCCGCAGTGCATGGAATCATCGCGGTGAAGCGGGCCGCGAAACATCGGATCGCCTCTCTCGAGGGCAATCCAGGTCTCGGCGAGTTCGGATACGGAGTATCGAAATCCGCCATCGAGATACAAAGTGATCGCTCGTTGCACGTCGAGGAGCTGCTGCTCGGTCAGTCCCGGATCCAGTACTACGGCCCGGTCCACGGCTGGGTGTGACCATTTATAGATCAAATTCTCCTGCGGGCCGTTGGGCTTGGGCCGGAATCCGGGCAAGGGAACCTGCATGTCACTTTCGGCGATCCACGGGACGCCGCTCCGAGGGCGAAGAAAGATGAACGCATGCGCCCACGGGGACGGTTCTCGATTCGGCGTCAGGTTGCGCTCCGCCCAGCCGATGAGCCGGGCGGTGATCACATCAATACTGATCAGCCCAATCCGTCCGGGCCGGGCATGTTCATACCAGAAGGCAAGCAGGTCGCAATCCAGAGCACGGCTGTAGGTGATCATGATCCGTTCATCTTGACAAACCACAGAATCTTCAGTAGATTAGCTACGCTAATTGGAGAGGTATCCAAACATTGTCGCGCAGACGGACTGACATCCTCATTATCGGCTCAGGGATCGCCGGACTTAGTTTGGCGCTTAAGGCTTCCCGGTATGCCGACGTGCTGCTGGCTACCAAGAAGGACTCGGTGGATACGGCCACGAACTGGGCGCAAGGTGGAATCGCCGCCGTCACGGCCGGGGACGACGATTTCCGGCTTCACCTGGAGGACACGCTGCGAGTGGGAGCCGGCCTGTGCCGGCCAGAGGCCGTGCAACTGGTCGTGGAATCGGCGCCCGCCCGCATCCGCGAGCTCATGGAACTGGGAGTGCGCTTCACCCGCCACGAGGGTGAACTCGCGCTGGCCCGCGAAGGCGGGCACAGCCGGGCGCGCATCCTGCATCATCACGATCACACGGGACAGGAGATCGAGTCGGTGCTTCTCCAGAAGGCCCGTGAGTCGGGTCGGCTGGAGCTTCTGGAACATCACCTGATGATTGACCTGCTGATGGAGCCGCGCAGCCGGATGGCATTCGAAGCGGGACGAGTGCCGCGTTGTTTCGGGGCCTACATTCTGGATGTTCAGAACGACTTGGTGGAGGCCGTGGAAGCCAAGGCGGTCGTTCTATGTACCGGCGGATCGGGGATGGCGTACTACCACACGACCAATCCCTCCATTGCCACGGCGGATGGAGTCGTGGCGGCGTGGCGAGCGGGAGCGGTGGTGGGGAATCTCGAGTTTTTTCAGTTTCACCCGACTACGCTCTACGAGCCGGACACCGGCAGTCAGTCCCGCGCCCTCATTACGGAAGCGTTGCGGGGATTCGGAGCCAAGCTGCGAACGAGGACGGGCGAGTCGTTTATGCACCTCTACGATGAGCGCAAGGAACTGGCTCCCCGCGACGTGGTGGCGAGGGCGATTGACGCCGAGTTGAAAAAACGCGGTGAACCCTACGTCGTTCTCGACTGCACACACCTGTCGGTACAGCGGCTGCGCGAGGAGTTTCCGTACGTGGATCAGATCTGCCACCAGCGGGGAATTGACTTCACGCGGGATCCGATTCCGGTGGTTCCGGCGGCGCACTATCAATGTGGGGGAGTGGTGACGGATTTGGAGGCGCGGACCAGCTTGCCCGGCCTGTTCGCGGTGGGAGAGGTGGCTATGACCGGTGTGCACGGGGCCAACCGGCTGGCTTCCAACTCGCTTCTGGAGGCGGTGGTGTTTGCCGATCGGGCGGCGGAAAGCTGTAAAAAATGGCTTCGGGAAGCCGCTCCGCTTCCCGAAGCCGAAGAATGGTCCGCCGAAGGCACCGTAAATCAGGAGGAATGGGTGCTGGTGGAACACAACCGCGACGAGATCCGCAAGATCATGTGGGACTACGTGGGGATTGTGCGGTCCACGCTTCGACTCGAACGGGCCCAGCGCCGAATGCAGCTACTCCGCAAGGAAATCGAGGATTTCTTCCGCCGCACCCGAGTAAACGGGCCACTGGTGGAGCTGCGGAATCTGGTGGTGATGGCGGACTTGATCGTGCAGAGCGCGATCAGCCGCCGTGAGAGTCGCGGCCTTCACTTCATGACGGACTATCCGGACCTCGATAGGAAGTCGGGTCCGGAGGATACAATCCTGAGTCGCTATCATTCCTCCGCTCCCGCTTCAGGGCGACATGGTCCCCGATAAGGAGAGCGATGCCGACGAAGAGGGGAATCAGACCCCAAGCGTTCAGGTCGTCTTCGGGAGCAATGATGCCCCAGAGGACGATTCCCAGTCCAATGGCCGCCCAGACGAGACCCGTTACATAGGGACGGCGCTTGCGGGCCTGCTCGGTATAGTCCATCGGCACAGGCAAGCCTTTTTCGAGCGCCAGCATTCGTTCGCGGTGCAACATTTCATGGCGGATCCGTCGGCTGCGAAGCGCCGCCAGAACGATGATGATGGCAACGGCGAACGTTCCGACGATTGCGATGATCGGGATGAATAGTGCCAGAACGCCTTCCATCATTGCCTACTCCTTCTATTCGTGGTTCCCAAGGAAGACTTGATCCATTGAAGCGACCCGGTCTCACAGGTCTTGGGGTCGCCTATCCCGTAAGATTGCTCAAGTTTATGAAAGTTGCAAGGGAACGATATCCCTCCGGCCGGGTGAAACAAAGCGGTGGCCCATCACTCCAATAGGAGGCAGAGAGGTATTTCGGCAAGCAGCGACATCGAAACCCAGATAGATGAAGCGCAGCTTTTGCGCCGCCTCCGTCGAGGGGATGAAGGGGCCTTTGCCCAACTCGTAAGTCATTACCGGGCAATGGTTCTGAATCTTGCTGCACGCATGACGGGGAAGCCGGATGGAGCCGAGGACTTGGCGCAGGAGGTCTTTCTGCGGGTTTGGAAGGCTCTTCCCAAATTCCGCGGGGACTGCAAGCTGTCTACCTGGATATATCGAATAACCATTAACTTATGCATCGCAGAGGGAAAATCAGCCCGAGGGCGAGCGATGCACATGGCTCTCGATGATCCATGCCTCCTCTCGCAACCGGAAGTGCGAACCGGTAGTCCGAATGAGTATTCCGAGGAGGTTGTGCTGAAAGCCCGGCTGGGTCCGTTGATTGCGCAGATGCCCGATCATTATCGAACAGCTATCTCATTGTATTATTTGAAGGATTTGTCGTATCAGGAGATTGCCGACATCATGAGTGTGCCCATGGGAACGGTGAAAAGCTACCTCTACCGAGGCAAAGCCTGGCTGCGTGACCGCCTCCTCGGCCGAGAGGGTGAGCGGGAGGGACTATAATGAGACTCGAAGAGGCTTATCGCAAGCTGCCGGAGTTCATGGATGGCGGTTTGCCTGATGTAGAACGGCGCGAGATGGAGCGGCTTTTAGATCAGGAGCCGGCGCTGGCGCAAGCGTTTCACGTATCTCAACAGATTGACGATTGTTTGACCCGGCAGCCGTGGTTGGAGCCGTCACCGCTGTTTGTTCAGAAGGTTCTGGCCCATACGGAACTGGCCGGCTCTCGATTGTTGCCGCGGTGGGTGAGGATGTGGGAACCGACCAAGGTGGCGGTATCCTTTTTCACGCTGGGTTTGTTGCTGGCGATTAGCGGCAAGACCCTGTGGAAGATCACGGCGGAAGGACTGCGGCAGACCGGCACTTGGCTGGATACGCTAATTGGCGTGACCCTGTTTGCGGTGAATCCCCTGGTCGTCCTGGCGGTGATCGTTCCGATTCTGGTGGGTGGATGGGCGATTTGCGTAGTCAGTGGTCGCTGCCGCGCCATGTCATAGAGTTGGTTCTGGGGAGGGCTTTGCAGGAGCCGCGTCCGAGGGAAATCGGACGCGGTTTCTGTTGTTTCGGATGAGTGAAAAACTTATGCCTCTCATTGAAAGAGGGAGTTATTAGGCCGGAGAAATCGCGGGATGGATGTGACGCATGGTTTGCAGTGAATGCACGAAATGCATATTCACCGGAAGGAGGCGTGAATGTTTTTGCTTACTTTATGTGTTGCGGAGGAGGGGGTTTTTACGGAACGGTTGTTGCTCTCAAGTAATCGAATAGACTCGCCAAGCACATACCAGCGAGACACTTAAGACTTGATTAAGTGGGAAATCAATTGTAACTTTTTGTTTGGCAAGTTCAAGTACTTGGGTGTGGGGGACGGCGAATAGAGGACTCGACCGTCCGAGACCGAAAGAAAAAGGAGAGACCATGAATCGAAGAATTTCGCGCAGACGCGGCGAGAAGGGATTTACCCTCATCGAAATCCTCATCGTCGTGGTGATCGTGGCCATTTTGGCGGCGATTTCCGTGCCGATCTACGTCGAGTACGTGAAGAGTGCTCGGGCATCGGACGCCAAGACTACGATCAATGCCGTCTGGCAGGCGGCTCAGGTGTACTATCAGGACAAGGGCGACTGGCCGAACACCGTGGAAGACCTGGAGCAGGAGAAGTACCTGGAGATCGCGCAGTCCACGAAGTTGCAGTGGAACTTCAACATCGTCGGATCTCCGCCGGTCACCATTACCGCCACTTCGACCGAGCAAATGCGGGGCGGCGCCGGCCATTACGTGACCTACAACATTCAGGACGGCACCTGGATCGGCTATGGTCTGCCGACCGATGAGGGCGAGGGTGGATAATCACTCTCCGGTAGCCGGTGGAGCGGTCCGCCGACGGGAAAACGAGCGAGCACGAATCTTCAATGCAGTGAGGGCGTAGCCGTGGCCGAGGTCGCAATCGAGAAACAGATCAACATCTACGAACTTCTGAGGTTCACCGTGGATCAGGGAGCCTCGGACCTTCACCTTTCGACGGGATCCATTCCGATGATCCGCGTGCACGGGTACATGCGCAAGCTGGCCCTGCCGCGGTCGGACAACGAGACGATGTGGTCCATCGTCCGCACGGTGCTGAATCGCGATCAGCTTGATCGTTTCGAGGAGATGAAGGAGATTGACTTCTCGGCGAAGCTGGAGGACATCGCGCGGTTCCGTGTCAACGTGTTCCAGCAGATCAACGGGATGGGCGCGGTATTTCGGGTGATTCCGTCGGAGATCCGTTCCTTTGAGGAGCTCGGGCTGCCCGAAGTCATGCGAGACTTGTCGGAACGGGATCGCGGACTGGTGCTGCTCACCGGGCCGACCGGTTCCGGCAAGACGACGACGCTGGCGACCATGATTGACTGGATCAACGAGTACAAGCAGCTGCACATCGTCACGGTCGAGGATCCGGTCGAGTTCTTCCATGACTCGAAGAATTGCATGATGAACCAGCGAGAGCTCGGCGCCAATACCCACTCTTTTGCCAATGCGCTGCGGGCCGCGCTTCGCGAGGACCCGGACGTGATTCTGGTCGGCGAAATGCGCGATTTGGAAACCATCTCGCTGGCGCTGACGGCGGCCGAGACGGGTCACTTGGTATTGGCTACCCTGCACACGTCCAGCGCGGCCAAGACGATTGACCGTGTCATTGACATTTTTCCGGCGTCGCAGAAGACGCAGGTCCGTTCGATGCTGGCCGAATCGCTGGAGGCGGTGGTGGCACAGAAGCTGCTGCCGAAGAAGGATGGGGGCGGTCGCGTGGTGGCGTGCGAGGTGATGATTGCCACGACGGCGATTCGCAATCTCATCCGTGAGGACAAGATCTACCAGATTCCTTCCGTGATCCAAGCCGGCGGCAAGGCCGGCATGCAGAGTCTCGATCAGGACCTTCTGAGGCTGCTGCACAAAGGACAGATCAGTCGTGAAACGGCCGCACACGTGGCCGAGAATCCCAAGTTGTTTGAAGTCAATTTAACGGAGTAGTCAGCCGTTTGGACAGGAGGGAGGGACAAATGAGGCTGAAGCGAACATGGCAGAGCGGCGCAGCCGATTTGATATCAGTGGCAGTCGGCATGGCCATTCTGTCCATTGTAGTGGCGGGAACGTCGGCGGCCATGATCTATGGCCGGGACGCATTGCTTCGCGAGGAACACGCCAAGGCGGCCGCCTACCTGCTGCGCGGAGAGATGGAGAAATTCCAGGCCGGCTTGCAGGTGGTGGATGACGCGCGAAATGCGGATTACGGGCGGAGTTACTTGAACACCCTCGAGACCTCGGCCCCCATCGCCATTGATACCAGAGCCGATCGGGGCGGCGACCATCAACAGGTGTTCGTAACGATTCGGCGCGAGAGGGTTCGATACGTGGACCCCCTCGTACAAGGGAGTGGCTACATCATCGAGGCCAAGGCCACCTGGACTGAACCGGACCTGGCAGGCAGTCGGCGAACCGGCGGATCCCAGCGGGAAATCAAGTTCAAGACCGCGACGGTCGTGAAGCAGGAGCTGTAGCACAGGACGTCTCGGGTTCGAGCGGATCAGTCCCGAGAGAAAGGGAGGGACATTTCATGAAGACACGAGCGCCAACCGGCGCAAAGGAACTGCGAAGCGCGCGAGGCCGACGATGGCAGCGCGGCTTCACACTGGTCTCCACGGCCATCAACTTCACCGTTGCCGGGGTGGTATTGACGGGTGCATGGATCGCCTACAACAACATGCAGGTCCAATGGAAGGTGACCAACGCGGATCGGATGATGGATCAGTACGCCGCGTCGGCCATGCAGGAACTGACCAACGTCCTGAGTTGGGGCTGGGGGGGGGAAGGAATTCAAGGCGGCCGGAACACCCGCTGGAAGTTCTCGATCAATGATCTGGTCGAGGAACATGGACTCATGCAGCAGTGGCGATACCGTACGATCCCCGCACTGGGATATCGCTACATCGAGCTTACCTGCCAGCCACAGAAGGGTATTCTGTTCAACGGTGGTCAACCGAAATGGGTCCACGGGTATCTCTGGTCGGGATCCACTCCCAGATACCTGCAGAGCCGGGTCTTCGATTCACGGGACCGCATGACGGTGGAAGGATTCGGGATAGACTACTACTTGTACCCGGAGTTTCCGGCGCAAAATTCGCGAGAAATCGGTGCCGCCCAGATCATGTTGAACCGGCGGATGCTGGCGAAGGTCACGATCACCCTCCACTACACATACAACGCTCCCGAATTTTTCGGCAAGACCACAACTCTGTTCGGGTCGCGCTATGTGCGGGAGCGGAAGTATGAGACGACGGTGTGCATGCGCAACTGGTGGGTGGAGAACAACGAGTACTACGATCACGTGCTGGGACGTTCCGGCTACGGGAGCGGATAACGAAAACAACGCCTGTGCCGGCCGCGGTGCGAATGGCCGCGGCCGGCCGGCGAAGAGATAGACGCGATCAGCATGAAAGAGGAGTGCGCCGCAGCCGGATAGGGGAACGGTGCAACTCGTAAGGTCCGACGGGAAGTGCGCGTCCGTGCGCAGCCCCGCCCGCAAGATTCCCATCACTCGATCCCTCGACCGATGATGCGGATTTTCGGGAGTGGTTGCCGCAGCGCCCGGACGCGAAGTTCCAGGAGGGCTGAGTTGCCGAGTTCAATAAACCGGCGAAGGGAAGGCACAATGAACGGCATAATTGCTCATACACCCGCGCGACGACAGGGCGGGTTCATGCTGGCAACCGTGATGGTTCTGGTGACCGTGCTGCTGGCCACGGGGATCGCCTTCATGCGGTGGTCGGTGGACGAATCCACACAGTCCGCCGAATTGGTGGCTGCCACGCAGGCCTACTATTTAGGCCAGATGGGCATCGTCGAGAAGGGATTTGCCTGGCTGCGATCTATTCAGGCCTCGCAACTGCCGATTGGCGAGACCATATTGGAGGGGAAGCGAGTAGACGGGTACGGCTACTACGAGAACGTGAGCATTGTCTACCTCCCCTCGCAGACGGGGGGCGATTTCTGGACGCAGAAACGCATCTTCCGCATCTCGGCGGTGGGAGTGGTGCGAATTCCGTTCTATACCGGCCGCCAGAGCGACTACAAGAATGTTCGACGAAAGGCCGTGTTGTACGTGGAAGTCCGGAATTTCGCCGACTACATGTATCTTTCCGATGAGGAAATGACGTGGTTTGGAGACCGGATCAAGTTCTGGCACGGAGATACGCTGGAAGGTCGCGTACACTCCAACAGCCAAATCGCCATCATGCAGGATCCGGTGTTCTACGATCAGGTGAGCACGACCGAGACGGATTTCTGGCGAGGGAGTGGCTACAATCCGCAGTTCCGGGGTCCCCCGCCGGTGTTCCGCGTCAAGGCGGTGGAGATTCCGCTGGTGGCGGAGAATTTGCGGGCCACCGCCGCCCAGCAGGGGCATTCCTACCCCGGGGGCAACATGACCTATTATGCCCGCTTTCAAGGTGCGACCTGCAAGATGTGGAAATGGCCGACCGGTACTGAAATTGACTCCGCGGACAACTGGATTGTTACCCTCACGGAAAATACGTGCATTTTCGTGGATGCTCCATTATGGATGCATGGGCAGGTCCAGGGGGCAGTGACGATCGGTTCCTCGGAGATCGTCCGGCTTATGGATGACATCCGCTACGTGGACGCCAATGCCCGTACGGGAATTACGCCGTACTCCTCGACCAACATCATGGGGATCGTATCGGAACGGGACGTGAAGATCGCCAATACGGTAGTCAACGGCCGGGAGAATTCCAACGGTCTTGGCCTCAACCAGACGAACACGGCCTTCACGGATATCGTCATCACGGCGGCGATTGTGGCCTTGGGCTTCAGCTTCACATTCGAGAACCAGAACGATCCGGACAGCGGCTACGTCAGCAGCACGATTCCCGATGACCGCGGGCAGATCTGGCTGTTCGGTTCGGTCACGCAGATGCGGCGCGGCTACGTTCATCGTTCGACCAACAGTTCCACCGGATATCTGAAGAAATACAAATATGACACGCGGCTTCTCACCAAGCGACCGCCGTGTTTCTTTGACGTAACGGATGAAGAAGGCCACGCGCTGTTCAACATCGTGCAGTGGGGTCAAGGGATGACGGACCAGGCCGACGACGCGCGCGGGAACATCGTTCGTTACAATTGACAGCCGGATAAATGGGAAGCGGGCGGCGGCAAGAGTCGGCTTCCGTCCGTTTCCGGGAAAGCGAGGGGAGACTCGCGAGACTACCGGCTGTCCATGCGCGGATTTTTGCGGGGCAAGCCTGAACCGGATGCGGTTGGCCTGCCACCCTTTCCTCAGCATGACTTCGTGAGGCTATCCCCATCGGCTTTTCCTTCCCAGACTCAGCGGCCCAGCGCCGCGGAGTCTCGATTCGTGAATTCCCCGGCATAGAGGAGTAACTGTGTTCGGACTGAAATCCAATTTGCGCGTGGGGCTTGACATTGGCTCCCACGCCATCAAACTGGTCGTAGCCGAGAAAGGCAGCCACGGCAAACTGCGGTTGGTCAAGGCCATCTCGCGCGATCTGTACGCGGGCCAGGACAAGTTTGACATGGACGGCCCCAAGAAGACGCAGGTCGTTCCGCTGCTTTTGGAGATGTTTCAAGAGATCGGCGTGCGTCCGAAGCGAATCTCGCACTTGGGAAGCTGCATCGGCGGAACCAATCAAGCGGCCAAAGAGATTCGCACGCTGCAGCTATCGGAGGATGAAATGGCGTCCTCGATTCTGCAGGAAGCGCGCAAGCACGTTCCGCTGGACGGCAGTGAGTCGGTGGTGGACTATCAGATCCTCGGCGAGGATCCGAAGGAAGCCGATAAGCTACGGGTGCTGGTGGCCGCCACCACCAAGCGGATGTTCGACGCGCACGTGGACATGCTGCGGGAAGCCGAACTCAAGCCGGGGGTGCTGGATTTGGAGCCGCTGGCGGCCGCGAATTCCTTTCTGGGACACGTGGAGCTGCCGGATGACGGCGTGGTGGTGTTCCTCAATATCGGTGCGAGACGAACGAATCTCTTGATTCTCGGCCGCAAGGACATGTTCTTCAGCCGTGATTTGCCGGTGGGGGGATACGCCTTCACGGAAGACATCATGAAGAAGTTGAACGTTAAGTTTGCGGAGGCCGAGGAGATCAAGAAGACTCGCGGGATTCAGATCAAGGAGCATGGAGCCGGCGAGGAAGCGCCCAGCTTCGCGCTGGCCGACAAGTCGCCGATCGAGAAACTGGGAGACGAGATCAACCGGTCGCTCCGCTACTACGTGAAGGAGACCGGACAGAGCTTCTTCAACCACATCGAGATGGTGGGCGGCGTGGCGGAGTCGTCGGAGGTGAGCGAGTACTTGGCGAACAAGTTCAATATCGAGGTGCGGTCTTTCGATCCCTTCCTGTTCCTGGAGGGAGTGCAGGACGTGCGGCACCGCCCGCAGTACGCGGCGGCCGTTGGTCTGGTACAGCGTGCGCAGGGAAGCTAAACCGAGTAAGAGTGCCACATGGTCAAGCAATTCACGATTAACCTAAACAAGGGCGAGGGCGAGGTCGCGCTGCGTTCCCGCCGGCAGGAGCGCCGTTCGTATCTGGTGCTCAGCCTGTTCGTTCTGGTGTTTATCATCCTGGGCGGCCTCACTTGGGCGCAGAACAACGCGATGAACGAGGTGATCCGCCAGCGTCAGGCGAAATTGGACCGCATTCGTTTTGAGCTTGACAGCCTCAAGCGCGAAGGGACGAAGGTCTCGAAAGAGGACGTGATGGCGCTGGCGCGACTGGAGAATGAACGGTTTTTGTGGGCGCGTCGTCTCGAGAAGCTGGCGGAAATCCTGCCCGCCGACATCGCGGTTACCGGTTTGGAATACCAGAACAAGGTATTCACCATTCGGGCGCATGCCAAGGTGGATTCCAGTCAGAAGGAATTCGAGATCATCTCCAAGTTCATCGAATTGTTGAAGTCAACCCCGGAATTCCGGCAGGGTCTGTTTGAGATTCGATTCAACCAATCGGTTCGCAAGGTGGTACAGGACCAGGACGTGTTGATTTTTTCGGTGGAGTGTCTGACGGCTGATCCGGAGCGGCGGTCGCGTCGCGGCTAAGGCTCGCGGGATGAATGCAGCGTCGAAGCGGTAATCAAAAGGATCCAGGCAAATGAGGAAGGTATTCGTTGGGTTGATCCTGCTGGCCATCATCGGCATCGGATTCTACTACTATCAAGGGCAGATGTACGGTCCGAAACCGGCGAAAGTGCGGGAACTGGACCGGATCATTCAGCAGGAGAACGAGAAGTTGATCTCGGCGCAGATCATCGCCAATGAACTGCAGCACGTGACGCGGCTGATCGAGGGGAATCTGGCGCAATCGGCGCGCGATTCCTTGGCCGAAGACGCCTCGCTGCCGTTTATGGATCAGGTAACGGACATTCTGCGCAAGTATGACATAGACTTGGTCAGCATCGAGCCGGGGTCGCGCAAGAATTTCGCGGACTATATCCGCACGCCCTATCGGATGGAAGTCCAAACGAGCTATCCGTCGCTGGTGAGCTTCCTGAACGACGTGGAGAAGAACAACCGGCTGGTGACGGTGGATCATTTGGATTTGGCGAGTACGGTCAAGCGAGTGCAGACCTTGGCCAAGAGTGGAAAACTCGATAAGCGTCCGATGACGATCACGCTCTCGACGCTAACTCTGCTCAAGCACAAATAACGAGGACGAGTTCCGCCCATGAGACAGCGGGTGAATGTGTTATGGGGCATCATTGTGGCGTTGCTGGTGGCGTGTGTGATTTGGATCGGCTTCAGCAACTACCGGATGTCGAAACAGGTTGAGAATCTTCGCAGCCGCAAGATCACGCTGGGAACCGACCAGCAGCTCCAAGAGACGGTCAACACTCTGGAGCGAAATCTTCAGGACCGGCTGGTCTATGTGACCTCGGTGGAGACCGATCCCCTGGACCTGACGCGGGTGATTCAATCCAAGTCGTTCCTGGCCAGTCTGGGTCTGCGCGAGACTCTTGAGCAGCAGGGTCGGATGCGTCTGTCCTGCACGGTGATAGGCGAGGATCCGTCGGCGGTGGTCAAGTTCATGGGCCGCAGCCACATTCTGCACCTTGGAGACACCTTCAACGGATTCAAGGTGGAGGGAATCACCGCGGCGCAGATGGTGCTGACCAAGGGCGGTTCGCGGCTGGTTCTCATCAATGAAGCGGCGCCCGAGGAAGAGCTCTCGGAACGGGCCGGTGCAACGTCGGTGTCGGGCGAGAACTACTGACGTGACGGGCGGCCCCATTTCAAATGGGACAATTTGGATAACGAAAATAAACCAACCACTTGCTTCTGAGGTACATTTCTGTTGAGCCTTGCACAGCAATTCCTTCCACGCCTCTTCCGGAGAGGCTATCCCACACCGCGCAGCACGCTGACGATGCTCGTCGTGCTGATGGCCGCCTGGGTCGCGGTGATACCCGTGCAGCAAGGATCGGCGCTGGCTCAGACTTCGCTGGCAACAGAGGAGGGACTGAGCCGCCTGGTAACCATTGACGCCGACGACGCGTTCCTGCCTTCGGTTCTGGCCATCCTTGCCGAGAAGAGCGGCTACAACATCGTAACCGGTCCGGGCGTCAACAAAGAAGAACGGGTGTCCGTTCATCTCAAGGACGTTCCCATCGAGCAGGCCATGAATCTGGTGGTCCGCGCGGCGGGGCTGTCCTATGAGATTGTCGGCCGGTCGTTTCTGGTGGCGCCGGCCAAGCAGCTCAAAGAGCAAGTCGGACTCACGTCATACGTGATTGAGCTGAAGTACACCGACGCGCCCACCGTATTCAAGATGCTCAGTAAATTCAGCGCCGAGATCTCGATTGACACCACCGGCAACAAGCTCCTGCTGATCACCAGTCCCAAGGTGATTTCGGACATTCAGAGGGTCGTGGAGCAGGTGGATCGCCCGGCCCTGCAGATTGTTCTGGAATGTCGAATTATCGAAGTGGCAGTGGACGATGAGCAGCAACTGGGCATGGACTGGAACCGGCTGTCGCAGTTACAGACGGTGCTCATGGAGTCGCCGGTGGATCCCAACGGCATTCGGGTGAACAACGAAGGAACTCCCCACCTGACCGGTCTTGATCCCTCGCAGAAGGGTCGAGTTCCGACCACCATGCCGTACTTCCCGCTGGAGACCCGCCGGCTCGGATATTGGTCCAAGCAGGTGACGGCCTTCGAAGTGGCGTTGGACCTGTTGCTCAAGCGAGGCCGCGCCGAGGTGTTGGCCAACTCATCGGTGGCCACGCTCAATAACAAGGAAGCGACGATTCAGGTGGTGGACGAGATTCCCTACGTAGCCCGCAGCGGCGGCGTCGGCGGTCAGGTGCAGATCGAGCGAACGATCGTGGGAGTGCGTCTGGCGGTCCGTCCCAAGATCAACAGCGACGGATTCATCACGACCGAGATCACTCCCGAGCTGTCGTCCATCTTCCAGTTTATCGAGTCGGGGGACACGCAGCTGCCGTGGGTGAAGCGGCGCTTGACCAATACGACGATTCGTATTCGCGACGGCGAAACGGTGATTATCGGCGGTCTGCTGGGTGTGGAATCCACCAAGACGGTGCACCGCGTTCCGTTTTTGGGTGACCTTCCGTTCGTGGGTTCGCTTTTCCGGCACACGTCGGATCTGACGCGCAAGACCGACCTGATTATTCAGGTGACTCCACACATTCTGGGCACGGGCTACGAAATGGAGCTCCCGCCGCGAGTGAAGGAAGTGGAGCAGAAGTTCCTGCCCCAGTCGTCCGATACTGAATCGGAAAGTGAAGAGTAGGTGCCTTTGTGACCAAGCTGCAGGGGAGCCTTCTTCGCTTTGGGGTCTGGTTCTGCGCGCTGGCACTGGTTACGGGACACCTGGGTGGACATGCACAAACGCTTC
Source organism: bacterium (assembly GCA_018812265.1). Classification (GTDB taxonomy): domain Bacteria; phylum Electryoneota; class RPQS01; order RPQS01; family RPQS01; genus JAHJDG01. The sequence continues at coordinate 27,441 of JAHJDG010000028.1, forward strand.
CTCTAACTTCTTCGATAGGCGGACGGGAAGCAGAATTCGATAGACTTTTCGGCACGCAGATGCCGATCCCCACCACCGGGGAGTCGTTCTTTGAAGGAGCCGTGAATCCCCAGGCCTACGTGGTAGGCCCCGGCGACCGGTTGGCCATCGTCTTCTGGCAGCCAACCTTCGCGGAGTATCCCACGACGGTGAACGGTGACGGTGATGTGCTGATTCCGTACGTGGGACTGATCCGCGTGGCCGAGCTGACGCTGGATGAAGCCCGCGAGAAAATCACGACCGCCGTATCCAAGGCCTTGCGGGTGGGCCGCGTGACGGTGTCACTGGCCGAACCGCGCCGATTCCGGGTGCACGTTACCGGAATGGTCGAGATTCCCGGAACGTACGTGGTCTCGGCGGCCAGCCGAGTCTCGGATGCCATTGCTTTGGCGGGCGGACTCAAGCGGGAACGCACGTTTCTGGCGGGCGATACGGCTTCGGTGCTGCGAGCGACTCAGCGGCGGATCGAGGTGATCAGCCGGAAAGGCGAGCGGGTGAACTACGCCGATCTCTTGCTGTTTTCCCGCGGCGGTCGTACCGAAGCGAATCCGCGCCTGCAGGATGGGCAAACGATCTACGTGCCGCCGCCGGCGACATCGAGTCTACAGGTGGGAGTGTTCGGAGCCGTCAGCAACGGCGGCTTGTTCGAGTATGCGGAGAACGAACGCCTCCAAACCCTTCTGGCAGTGGCGGGAGGACTAACGGCGGAGGCGGATTCTTCCAGTATTCGCATACTCTCCGGCAACGGAACCGAAACCCGATTGGACTTGCGGGGTGAGAAAAAGAGCGACGCTCTGGCGCATCTCTTGCATCCGGGAGATCGGGTATATATCACGGGCTTTCCCGATACGAGCCGTACCGGGTCGGTGACCGTTATCGGGGAAGTGGCGAATCCGGGTGGATTTCCCATCGTCGTGGGCGAGACCACACTCGCCGAGATCTTGACGGCGGCGGGCGGCTTGCTGCCTTCCGCGGCCGCCAACTCGGCGCGGCTGATCCGACACGAACGAAAAGAACTGATAGAGCCCGAGCGAAAACGCCTGCTGGCAGCAAGTCTGCGTATGAATCAGGTTCCGGCGGTGAGGGCGATTCTTGATGCGGATCTGGCGGTAGAACTATCGCGCTGGGAATACGGGACGGTGGTGGTGGATCTTACTGATGCCACCCGGCCGGGAAGCGCCGCTTATCAGGTCAAGCTCCATGACGGCGATGTGCTCGAAATTCCCCGCCATCCGCTCGGTGTGCGAGTGCTGGGCGCGGTGAATCACGCGGGTGAGGTGGAGTGGAAACCGGGCGCGAATCTCCGCCATTATCTGCAGGAAGCCGGCGGCGCCAATCGCGGCGCATGGCGGGGATTGACCATGGTCATCAAGGCCCGTAACGGATCGCTCATTCGATACGAATCGTCGCTGCCCATTGATCCGGGTGACGTTGTCTTCGTACCGATGAAGCCGACGACAACGACGTGGACGTTGGTCAAGGATTTTGTGGCCGTGACCGCGCAGGTGGCCACGGTAGCGCTAATCATTCAGAACATTCAGAAGAAATAGCCCTCACCCGCTTGCGATCAATCGGAAGTTTTCAGAAACGCACATCTGTTTGGTGGAGATTTCCGATCGGTTGAAAAGCAAAACTCTTTCAAGGGAGGGCGTATGGAGGCGACGATGAAGAAACTACCGTGGGTTGCTGCCGCAGCGCTTCTGATCATCCTGATGGCCTTGGGGCTGGGGTGTTCGGAGAAAAAGAGCACCAGCCCAGGCACTGAAGGCGGCGTGTCGGCAATACAGATTTGGTTGCCCACGGATACTCTGCGATTCCTGCCGGGAGACTCGGCAATCGCGGAGGGCTGGGTCTTGGTGAAGGATCAGGCTCAGCGAGGAATTCCCGGTGTCCAAGTGGACATCTCATTAACACAGCCATTTGGAGTCATCGAATTCTCGACTTCGACACGGGACACGAGTGATGTAAACGGCCGGGTGTACTTCCGGTTCCGCTCGTACAACCAGACGGGGCTGCAAATCATCACAGCCTCAACGGGAGGACGAACGGACCAGTGGCAGTTGGCGGTTCTGCAGGCGGCCGAGGTCGTTGCCGATCTGACGGTCAGCTTGTCCAAACCGCTGTTGGAAATTCCGCGCGGTATACGGGACTCGGTGTTGGTAACGGTGAGCATTTCGGACCCTAATGGGAATGGCATTTCGGATGTTGTCCTGCCGCTGGTTGCCACCGGTGGGCAGTTTGCACCCTTGCCTCCCACGAACCCATCGGGCTTTGCCGAGACCTGGTGGTACTTCCTAAACCGGTTCGGTAGTTTTACGATCACTGTGCGAGCTGGCGGACAGCAAGACACAGCCTCCATCACGGTTCGGGAAATCGAGAGCAACGGCACGCTTGATCTGTATTCTCCGGTGCGGGTGGTCCGGGCCGATCGTGGCGTAACGAGAGCACCACTGCGGGCTACGCTGAAGAACCAGCATGGCGTGGCTGTCTCGGGTGATACCGTGTATTTCGCGGCACCGCATCTGGGTGAGGTGGGCGCCTTTGGAATCACTAATAACTCGGGTATCGCATTAGATACGTTCCAGGGAGGTGGAGTTCCGTCGGCGCATCCTCTTGACTCGGCGTATGTGATCGCTCGTTACCTGCGATGGGGTCTGGTGGACACTGTGCGTATCTTTGTTGCTCCCGCGGCAATGATCGAAACCATCAGTTTGCGAGCCAGCAGTCTCGTGGGCGTTGCCGGTGTGGACTCGACAGCCCTTCATGTGGACGTCTATTATGACGACGGATCGCGTGTGGACAATGTACCTATCCGTTTCTTCCGCACGTGCGGGGTGTTGTCGGTGAATGAGGATACTCTGGACAACGGCACGGTGGACAACGTGTACTGGAAGTTCTGCAATACAACCACCGATGACACGACTCGCGCGTTGGTCTGGTGCCAAGTGCTTAGCCATACTTCCGATACTCTGGAATTCACGGTGGAACCGGGACCGGCGCGGCGGATTCGAGTACAGGCGGCCGCCAGCATTATTCCGATTAACGAGCAATTGTCGTGTTGGGCTTTCGTTCGCGACTCGCTGAACAATCTGGTACGGCAAGGCGTTCCGGTAATGTTCACCACTACGCTGGGAACGTTGTCTCCGCAATCGCCGGTACAGACCGATGCCCAGGGCCGGGCCTTTGTTACACTGAGTCCCGGAACTCAGGCGGGCCAGACGACAATCCGCGGCAGCATCGCCAGCGAAGCCTTTGTGGATTCGACCATTGTAACAATTCAATCGGGAACAGTGGCTTCAATTCAACTTGAGGTGCCCAATCCCAGTCCTCAGGTGCGCGGAACCGGCGGTCAGGACTGGACTCAGATTCTGGCCTATGTCAAGGATGCCAACGGCAATCCGGCCCCGGACGGGCAATGGGTGACGTTCCAGATTCTTGCCGCGCCTGTGGGATGTATGATCAATGCTCGTGGACCGCTTGACTCGGCTCAGACGGCGGCAGGTCTGGCGACGGTAACCTTTAATTCCGGCACTCAAGCAGGTCCGGTGGAAATTGAAGCCCGGGCTTTCACCGGCACGGACACGATTCGGGCGCGAGCCTCGAACATCACAGTCGTGGCCGGACCGCCGAACTCGATTGACATCCAGCCGACGGACAACGGCACCGATGCCGATGGCGCGGCCTGGGATGTGGTGGTTTCGGCGATGGTTCGCGACGTTTACAACAATCCCGTGCGCAACGGTATCGCCGTGTTCTTCGAGATTCAGCCGGACACAGCGTCCATTCAGTCCGACACGGTGTTCACGGGCAATGGCCCGGGCCGTCCGGGCATGGCCTATACGACGCTGCGCTACTTATCCGCCGCCACCAACCAGATCGTGCTGATTACCGGCCGGACGGCGGGCACGAACAGCGTATCGGAAACCGTCACCTACAAGCTTCCGATTCAACAGCCCGCGATCAATCTGTATTGCGACTGGACGTCGTGGCATTTCATTGCCCAGGGTGATCCCTGCCAAATCACGTGTACGGCGGAGGTGCGCGACGGCCACAACGTGTTGATCAATGGGGCCAAGGTCAACTACTCCGCGCAGCGAGGCCGGCTCTATCTCACCTGCAGTGGCGGCACTCCGCGCTCCTACAATTTCACGGGGCCGCCCTACCACGCTGAGAACGGCAAGACGTCGCTCTGCCTGCGTGAACAGGCTACGTTTATCTTCCCGGATCAGTTCACGGTGGAGATCACCGGCGACGTTACCGTGGAAGTGGAAGGATTTTCGCAGGCGATTGATTCGCAGATCATCAACTTCCGCCGTGGCCAGGGCATGACCGAACGTGGCCCGGTCCGCGGCAGCTGATTCGCGTCGGTCGGGACTTCGATGCCGAGAACGCGATAGGATCGTCGGGAGCCGGAGCCGGGAACGTCTTCTCGGTTCCGGCTCCCGTGCCATAGAATATCCCGTGCGAGATGAACCGCGTGAATACGCGGGGCGCATCTCGAATGGTGTCAACGATAAAGCGTACCGTCCGTACCCGGACGAGAAAAGAGACGTCTTGACATGCGTGAGAAGATTGGCGAAATTCTGATCCGGCAGGGTCATATTAATTCTCAGCAACTGAACGACGGCCTGGCCCGACAGAAGGACACCAAGAAGAGGCTCGGGGAGACATTGGTTGCGCTTGGTCACGCGACCGAAGACAGGGTCTTCGCCGCCCTGGCCGACCAGTGGCAGGTGCCGTTCATCCCGGCGGACAAGCTGATTGCGGCCGACAAGGACGTGCTACAGCTTGTGCCGGAGGTTTTCGCCCGTCAGAATCGGGTGATTCCGCTGCATCTCAATCAGGCGGCGCTGGTGGTGGCGATGGCGGATCCCGACGACATCGTGGTGATTGACCAGTTGCAGAAACTGAGCAAGCGCGAAGTGGACGTCCGGCTGGCCGCACCCACGGCGATTCTGGCCGCCATCGAGAACCTCTACTCGAAGATTCGCAAGACCGCCGAAGTCGGCGAAGCGCTGGGGGACCTTCAATTCTTCGCGCCGTCCGACGAGGATGAAGAAGGTCTCGTGGACATGACGCGAACGGTGGGAATCGAAGACGCGCCGGTGGTGAAGCTGGTGAATCTGATCATCGGCGACGCCATCAAGGAGCGCGCCACCGATATTCACGTCGAGATTTTCGATGAGGGCATGGTCATCCGCTTCCGGATTGACGGAGTGCTGCAGGAGATCATGCGGCCGCCGAAGGCGTCTCACCCCGGAATCATCTCGCGCATCAAGATTCTCTCCAAGCTGAACATCGCCGATAAGCGACTGCCGCAGGACGGCCGATTCACGATCAAGGCTCCCGATAAGGAGCTCGACGTTCGTGTGTCGGTGTTGCCCACGGTGGCGGGCGAGAAGATCGTGCTGCGACTTCTCGACAAATCGGGATTCGCCTACAGTCTGACGACGCTCGGATTCGAAGACGAATTGCTGATGATCTTTCGCCGCTGGATTCGCCAGCCGTACGGAATGATCGTGATTTCGGGACCGACCGGTTCGGGAAAGAGCACGACGCTGTTCGCGGCGATTCAGGAGGTCAAGAGCGAGGAAGACAACATCACCACCGTCGAAGACCCGGTCGAGTACCACATTCCCGGCGTCAATCAGGTGCAGACCAAGTCTTCCATCGGACTGACGTTCGCCCATTCGCTGCGTTCGATTCTCCGTCAGGACCCGGACAAGCTGCTGATCGGTGAGATTCGCGATGAAGAGACGGCCGATATCGCCGTGAAATTCGCGCTCACCGGCCACCTCGTATTTTCGACGGTGCACGCCAACGACGCGCCGTCCACCATCACTCGTTTGCTGGACATCGGTGTGCCGCCGTTTCTGGCGGGATCGGTGCTCAATCTGGTGATGGCGCAGCGATTGGTGCGGCGCATCTGCGAGCACTGCAAGGAGCAATACGATCCGGACGACCACGAGCTGGCGGTGCTGAATATTACGCGCGAGGTTCTGGAGGACCGGGTCTTCGATGTCATTGGTGAGGTTCTCTCCCTCAACGATCTGAACCTGCCTGAGCTGCTACGAGAGGCGGCCCACGACCCGCGCCGTTTGGAGGAATACCTCGACCGCATCGAGAAAGTG
>JAHJDG010000029.1 GCA_018812265.1 bacterium
CACCGGGCTTCATCTCGATGTGCTGCTCCGAGAGTCGAACCGCCGTTCCGCTCGTGTTCTTCGCCTGAAGAGTCACGGGACAGTGGACGTTGCTGTGGTTGAAGAGCTCCAGACGAACCGCGTACTCTTCCCCCGCCATGACCCAGCGGGGTGATTCCGCGACGGTCATGTCCAGCTTCATGACCGGCAATACGAGGAGGTGAAGTATGCTTTCCGCGCCACGCCGCATGTCGTTCCGGTCGTGGACGAGGTAGCGCAGGAGATAGGTTCCGGGGGCGGCATCTCCGGGAATGGCGATGCACAGCAGACGGACGTCGCGTGCGCCGGAGGCAAGAGAAAAGAGTGAATCTGCCGTTACGTTTCGCCAGCCGGGCGGCAGCAGAACACTCTCAGTGAAATCCCGCCCCACGGCGGCGGTGTTGGTCACGGAGTAGGCCCGAGTGAAAAGGCACGGCGCTTCCACCCGCGCCGTGTCCGCATCACCCGATTCAATGAGTAGCTCGCCGGCGGCGAGAGCCGGAAGAACCGCCGCCAGCAGGAACGCGAGCGCGGCCAGTAGCGGGAATTTCGTCACAAGGCAGTTAGAACTCCAGGTCGTACCGTGCGCCGATGACATCTTGGTCTCCGCTGTCCAGCACCACCAACGCCTTGTACTTGCCGGCGGGCGTTGCGCCCAGATTGATTCGAAAGCGAACCGATGTTTCCGGGTAGATCCGCTTCTTTTCGCTTTCGAACCGTCCCACTCGCCGGCCGGTGTCGTCATACAATTCCATCCATGCCGCCGGCGACTGCCATCGCTCACCGACGTTCTCTACGTCCACCTGCAACTCCGGATCATGGCCGTCCTCCGCCACCAGCCGCGTGCCGGTAAGATGGAGCTGTGCACGACCGACGTCGCCGATGTTCGTAATGCACTGAATGCCGTATCTCACCACCTGACGCACTTCGGTTTGATTGCGCGACAAGGAAGCGGGTGTATCGGAACCGCTCTCCACCTCCTCGACCATGAAGATGCTCCAGTAGGTTCCCTGAAGAGTGCTGTCGGCGGGTACGCGGACCTCATAGCTGATGCTCATGCTTTGTCGCGGGGGCACTTCAATCTGACGGGGGCTGAAGGTAATCCAGCGGGCGTTCGAGCGCGGCAAGAGACCGGGCTCGGAAAACGAATTGCTGCCGTCGCTGCGGAAAGAATAGTCCGTCTGAAAGACGGCGGCCGTTCGCGGCGTAGAATCGGTGTTGACCACCGTGAACGTTCCGCGATAAACCTGACCCGGCCGCGCGTCGCTCTCCAGAGTCAACGTGCCCACCGATATCCCCGCTTGCACGGGAAACGTCATCGCCAGCAACGCAAGTATTCCTATGCCGATGTGTCGTGCGATCACAAGAACTCCCGAAGTCTTACTGATCCATGATGGTGAACGTGACCGTATGATTGTCGCTTCCTGTTCCGCCACCGACGATGGCCGACGCCGTATAGCTCAGCGTGCACGTACCGGGATCCGCTAGTAGAATCCCGGACGGGATATCTCCGATCAATTCGGCCGGGGTGGTGCTGAGGGAAACCTCACCCGCGCTCGTGCCGTCACCCGACGAAATACCTATGGCGCGAATCGTGAGGTTGTAGCTGGGACCGGCCAGACTGGTTTGGACGATGATTTTCTTGACGGGATCCACTTCCAGTGTGGTCCACTCCAATTGTCCGGTCTCGTCGTTAACGGACGCAGGTTGTTGCCCGGCAGTGGCGGCGCTGATGGTCAGGCTGACATCGCCGTTCAGAATCGCAACATCGGCGGCCTGTCCGAGCGGAATCAGGAACAGGACTGCCGATGCTGCAATCGTGAGAAGAAGCGTCTTCACTGCGTGTCCCTCTCAGCAAGGGACGTCCGTCTCGATTAGCTCGCGGCCGTGATCGTGTACGTGATGGTATGCGCCACCGACTGTGTACCTTGGGCGGCCGTTGCCGATGCCGTATACTCCAACGTGCAGCTCCCCAGAGTTTCGGCGACGGCGGTAACCAAATCCTGCGCCAAATTGGTGAGAGTTACTGCCGGCTCCGCCGTTCCTCCGCTGACGCCCGTCGCCACCACCAGTAAGGTGTGGTCAAAGGACGCCTGATTGGTGGCTACCGTGATTTTCTTGTTGGTGGTGTTCACCGTCCACAGCAGACCGCAGGTCGCGTCCTGAACAGCGTCGGGATCCGAACCCGCCGTGGCGGTGTTGATGGTCAGGGTGATATTCCCGCCGGTGATCGCCAGCTCGTTGATGGCTTCCACGGTCACCGTGACCTGATGGTTGTCGTTGTCGGCTGCCCATGCGACCGACGCAAGGCCGATCATCAGCACGACCGTGAACCATCCCAGATTTGCTCTCATCTCTGTCCTCCTGATTGAAAGTGAGGGTCTGATCGAGGATCAAACGCCTTTATCGGTTTGGATTCTCTTCTCGTCTGTCAGGGCGGCATGATTGGATTCGCCACTGTGGATATTCAATGCCGCCATTCACATTATCGGCTCTTCACAGGTAACACTGTAGAGATGCTCCTCTAATCTTCGCTATCGTATTTGCCTTAGAGTCGCCGGTTGCTACGGCGCGCTCTGGAACAGCCAAGTGTATTTTCACAAGGATGTTACCTGCGATGTACCGGTCACGATCCGCTTCCGAATTGCGTCTGCAGGCTTCCTCGGGAGACAGTTTTGTCTCTATCGAATTTCCGGATTCGGCTTCACAAATCCGGAAACGACCGGGATTCTCAGCTCCTCCAGTTGGTCTACCGGACGGGTGGAGAGTGTCTCCGCCGTGGCTTGACTGAACCTTGCCGTTCCAACGTTCCTGACCTCCTCCGATTCTCGATTCGCAGATCAGATAAGATTTCTGCTGTAATACATGACAGGACTTGATCGAGAGTCACGAGACGATCCAATCTAAGAAAAACAATTACAAGTGATTATGGGGATACATCCGCATTGTCAAGGCTGTCATCAGCGAAAGATAGCCGGATTGCGTTAACCTGCTGCCAGAGCTATAAAGAACGCCGTCTCTTGACAATACAGTGTTCTTTTGTTATATTTTGCGCTCGAATTGAACGACGTTCTGCTGACGAACATGGGCATTGCTGACCGTAAAGCGCGAGAAAAAAAGGAGATGCGCTCCAGGATTCTGGAAGCCGCCAAAACTCTATTTGTGGCGGAAGGATATCCGAGTGTTTCGATCCGCAGAATCGCCGAGGCCATTGAGTATAGCCCCTCGACCATCTACGGCTATTTCAAGGACAAGGATGACATCCTGTTCGCTCTTCACAACGTGGCCTTTCAGGACCTGTTTCGCCGGCAGCTCCCCAACGCCCAGATCACCAGCCCGGTGGACCGGCTATTGGCGTTTTTGTCCACGTATCTGGAATTCGCGCTGGATAATCGTGAATACTACGACCTGATGTTCATCCAGTATGCCCCGGTTTCGCGAATTAAAGAGAAAGCGGAATGGCGCTATGGCCGCCGATCCTTCGACATGCTTCGGGACACCGTGCGGGCCTGTCAGGATTCCGGCTACCTCCGCGGCACCGATCCGGACGCGGCCGCTTTGGGCCTGTGGTCGTTCGTTCATGGGGTCGCTTCGCTGATCATTCGCCACCGCATTCCCATGTTGCCGCCGGAGCGACGCGAAGACCTGGCCCGACAGGCCATGGAAATGCTTACGGGGATGGTCGGGGCAACCCGCCATCGTGTCGTTCAGTGAAACTCCAAACTACTCCATAGATGTTCTTTTCGCGGAGTCGGCGGCAAAGCATGGGTGAGGAGCCGCTGCAGCCAAGTTTCATCACCCAGGATCAGGTCGGGATCTCCCGGCTCACCGACCTTCCTTCAACACGAATGACCGGGGTTGCAGGAAGCAGAACATGATAAGCAGAATCCTTGTTGTACTGGCAGTGGCGGCAACGCTCCTTTTCATCGGATGCGCCAAGCCGCCCGAGATGGAGATCACCGCGGCGAGCACGGCCATGCAGACGCTGCGTGAGGCCGAAGCGGAACTTTACATTCCGCAAGACTATAAAATGGCCATGGACACCCTGAATGCGGCTAACGCCGCGAAGACGGAAGCGGACGGCAAATTCGCCCTGTTCCGCAGCTACAAGACCGCCAAGAACCTGTACGTGAGTGCGGAAACCTTGGCGAAATCCGCGACCGAGAAAGCCCGTGCCGAGAAAGAGCGAGTCCGCATGGCGGTTATGGCCATGCTCGAACAAGCCACGGTCAGACTCGGCGAAGCGGATACGGCTCTGGCAAAGGCTCCGGTCGGAAAGGGAAACAAGGCCGAGATCGAGTTGATTAAAACCGAACTCGCGGCCGTTCGCACCGCGCTGGACGATGCCAAGCGAGACACCGATACCGGCAAGTATCTGGTTGCCCAGAGCAAGCTGAAGAGTGTGATGGACCGCACGGCCCGCGTGCAGCAAGAGCTCGCGACCGCGACGGCCAAGAAGACGGGCGGCAAGAAATAGTTTTCGGCCCCCGATTACAGGCAAACGTGATTCTGAGGGAGCCGGGATCGGCTCCCTCAGAACTATGCCCAAGTCCATGAGAATCTCACCCACGTTTATGACCTACGTCTCTCCGCTGGTCGGCATGATCCTGTTGCTGGGTGCTCTCGGCTGCCAGTCCTCACCCATGAGTTCCATCGAGAGTGCGGAGCGAGCCCGTTTGGCGGCGCTGGAATCCCGCGCGGAACGCTACGCGTTTCGGACGTTTCAAGCGGCCGACTCGATCCTGGCCGGTGCTCGCTTGGCTCTCAAAGAACAGCACGACCAGTGGTTCCTCCTGCGGAACTACGCGGACGCCGAGTCACTGTTCACGCGGGCGGCGCGGGCCTTCCATGCGGCCGGTTCTCAGGCGGCCGACAGCATGGCGGTATTGCGCAACGTCGTGCTCGACCGCCTGGATTCTCTGAAGCGCGAGACGAATCGAAGGCGTCGCACCCTGGACACGCAACTGGTGATGTTGCACGCCGAACGGCAGTGGTCTCTGGCCGGACTCCGCCTCGATATCGCCCGCGATCTCTTGGAAGCCGAGGAATTCGAAGAGGCGATTCACGAGATCTCCCGCTCCATGAGCGCGCTCGACAGCCTGGATCATGCGGTGGCCGAATACCGCCGCGATTCGGACGGAATGCAGGCAACCTGGAACCGGTGGATTGCCCACACTCTCGAAGAATCCCGCACGAACGAATCGTATGCCATCATCGTGGACAAGGCGGCCCACGAAACTCACTTGATTAAAAACGGGCGGGTCGTGAAGACCTACCCCTGTGATCTTGGCCATAGCCCGGCCAGCGAAAAAATGTATGCCGGTGACGGACGAACGCCGGAAGGGGAATATCGAATATCGGCGATCAACAACGGCAGTAAATATTATCGCGCTTTGCTATTGAACTACCCGAATGCGAGAGATCGCGAGCAATTCCGTCGCAACCGGGGCCGCGGTTTGGTGCCGCACGGGCGCGGTATCGGCGGACTGATCGAGATCCACGGTCATGGCGGTCAAAGCCGGGATTGGACGGATGGGTGCGTCGCGCTCGCGGATGCGGATATGGATAGTCTGATGACGTTCGTGGGCGAAGACGTTCCCGTTACCATCGTGCGAAGATGGCGAATCCGAAAAGAAGACTGATCCGTATCGGACTCATGGCGGCGGCGGCGCTGGGCATCGGAATTATCGCGCTGATCGCGCTGCCGGACCGTAAGCCGGCACCGGCGGTTCCCGATCTGGCGATTGCCGACTCCCTGCTGCAGCCGTTGCCCGCGGATTCCTCGGCGGCGGTGCGCGCGCTCCGGCGGAGCCGGGACGCGCTGCAGCGATTGAAACCGCGCAAGACCTACATCGTGATTGACACGCACGCCAATTTCCTCGAATTACGCACGGCGGATTCGGTACTGTTTCGCGCGCCCTGTTCGACCGGCAGCGGCGGGGAACTGGTGGACTCCACGACCGGCCGCCATTGGGAGTTCCGCACGCCCCACGGCGTGTTTCAAGTGCAGAATAAACTCGTTCAGCCGTGGTGGCGCAAACCCGATTGGGCCTTCGTCGAAGAAGGCGAACCGATCCCCAAGAATCCCGCCGATCGTTTCGATTCGGACGTGCTGGGCGATTATGCCCTCGGTTTCGGGGACGGCTATTTCATCCACGGCACACTGTACACCCGCCTGATTGGAATCAACGTCACTCACGGTTGCGTGCGTTTGGCCGATGAAGACTTGAAATGGCTGTACGAGCGTGCCCCGGTCGGCACTCCGATCTACATCTTCTGATGTTCGGAAAGTCATCTATGCAGCGGCAATGTTTCAGGCTCGCGATGATTCTGCTGGCAGTCGGCATTTTCGTCGGCTGTGGTGAATCCTCCCGCGAAACCGATTCCGCCACCGCGCCGTCGAACGGAGCGGCCGCCGAGTCCTATCGGCTCCTGCAGGCCGAACTCCTGCTTGCCGACGCCGAGATTCCCTACTTCGTCTTCGATCTGAGCAACCGTGAATTGCAGATCCGTTTGCGGGGAACCGTGGTATGGAACGAATCGCTTCGATCCGCCGACGCCGATTCCCTGCAATTCGTAGACTTCGCGGCGGCTTGGTCGGATTCCGGACAAACGGTCGTCCGCTATCTGCAGGAGAAACGATTGACGGTCGGTCAGAAACGTCATTCCGATTCCGTTCTGGCCATCGTCTCGAACATCCTACGCATTGATCCGCAGTTGCTTCAGCGGGATCTACCGGTGGACTTCGAGCTTCGCTGGGAGAGTGGATTCCGCTGTCGGTTCGTGGCCATCGAGGACTCGCTGCAAGCCGCTCGCGCGACGGGAACCCTGGACCGGGTTCGAGGCTCGCTGGAGTTCCGACACCAGGAGCGCGCCCTGATGCTGCACATCCCCATCGAACGGGCGCTCACCCTCTACCGGGTCGCTCATCCGGGCATACCTACTCTGGTGAGTCGTTTTTGACGAAACGCTTCCCCGCGCGAGACTTCTCTTTGAAGCAGAATAGAAAAGGCGCTGCCCCGGTTTCCGCGGGCAGCGCCTTTGTTCAGGCCGCAGGACCGATGTCTTGAATCAGTGCGGTACGATGGTCGTCTGGACGAGGTAGCGTCCCGGCGACGGATTCAGAGGTCCACCGTGGCCGATCACGACATAGAACAGTTTGGTGGTCGCCAGTCCAACCACTCCCGTATCCGTATACTGCGTGTCGGTGATCCAATCCGGCGTCAGAAGAGTCCAGAACTGCGGATCCTGTTCGGGATTCGCCAACCGGTACACTTTGAACATGTAGCCAGCGTTGGGAGCACTCCAGTTCAGAATCACGTCATTAGTGGTGCCAACGCGGTACAGGGTCAGATCATCCACTGCAATAGCATTGGTATCACGACGAACCACGAAGTGGTGACCGTCATAGAGTGGGGCTTCGGTTACACTCCTTCCCATCGGAAGCGGAAGCGGGCCGCCGATGCTGTCCATCGGAGTCACGGACACCCAGAAATCTCCCGAGCGATTCTGCAGGGCGGCAATACCCGTGAGATCCATGGTCCACCAGTGAACTCTACCGGCCGCGCCGACGGTCTCGCTGGTGTCAATCTGGGTTACGATCTGGTGGAACCTCGTTCCCGGATGATTCGAGTCGGGACCGGCCGCCCAGAACTCGATCCGCGTGGTCGCGCCGGTGTCCGCCAGGGCTTCGTCGTATTGCCAAACGACCTTGATCTTGGTGATGTCGTAGGCCGCCACCGTACCGGCGGGGACTCCGTCGGCCGCCGGGGTGTAGCGGATGAAGCGCGGATTCAGGAATGCGCTCTGCATCGTTCGTAGATGATAGGCCAGTTCGTATACTCCGACCGGCTGAACGGTGACCGCCAGATTCGAATCCGAATTGAGCGGCACGTTGACCGGCGTCCACACCGTATCATTGGTGCGATCCCCGTCGCCGACATAGTTGCCGGCCACGCGGTTCAGATACGAACCCGCCTGATCCGGCGTCCACGTCTGCGTTACCAGCGTGTCCTGGCCGGGGGTCAGCGTTGCCGCCAGAACCACCTGCGTGTTGGCCTGGACCGTGCCGTCCGGCCGCTTGTAGTAGAGGAAATGCCGGAGGGCGTTGCCGATGTTGTTCAGACCCTCGTTGACGATGCGGTAGGTGTAGCTGCGCGCCATCCCGCGAGTGGTCGGGAACGGAACGGTCAGATCTCTCAGCGCCATGTCAATGGCGGCGGCACGCGTGGCCATAATCTCCACGTCGTCAATATGCAGACCGCTGCCCACGCCGCCGTCATCGTTGCCGTCCGTTCGCAGCCGGAACATCAGCGTTACCGTATGGCCGCTGTCGGCCGTGATGTCAATGAACGGTGTTTGGGTTCCGCCTGAGGTCAGGCCAACCGTGCGGTACACCCAGTCGTTGAGCGAGTTGCCGCCGGGCGCCGGTTCACCGTTGTCATAGCCGTAGTCATAAACTACGCGGCGGTAAATCCCGTCTTCCCGAGCGATCCAAAGATCGTAGAAATCCTCCAGTGAATTGTCGTTATCCCCGTCGGAATCCGGCAGGTCACACCAGACCCAGTAGCGGACACTCAGACGGTTGTATCCGACCGGGAGGACGATCGGATAGGATTCGATTCCGCACAGCAGACTGTGGCCGGGCTCGCCGTTCCATGAATTTGTCGGGGAGTTATAGGTCGTGTCTTCGTACACCCAGGTGTTGCCGGCCAGCGGGCCCTGCTCACGACCGAACTCATCCCATTCGCCATCGTTGCTCAGAAGCAAGCTGAGCGCGGCGCCATCGGTGATGCGAATGCTGTCCACGATGAGACCGTAGTACGAGGAATCGTCAATCGCGCTGAATCCATCGTCGGAAGCGAACGCCCAGCGAACCAGGAAGTTGCCGGTTCCGGCGAAAGCGTCCAGATTGAACTCAAACGGTACGTAGGCATTGGCGTAGGCCGTTCCGCCCCACGCCTGAATGCCTGCGCCATACCCCCAGATCTCACCGAACGAGTACGCATTCTGACCGGTATAGGCCGGACCGACAATGGGATCAATGAGATTCCACGTTGCGCCGCCGTTGTTGGAGGCCCACATGTTCCAGCCGTCCCACATGTCGTAGGGCGGCGTTTCTCCACCGGGAGCCTCGATTTTCCAGCGAGCCTTGAAGGCCAGCCGGATCGGTGCGACGGCCGAAGTGAGATCCAGCGTGTCGGCCATCAGGAATTGGAGCCAGTGATCGTTGTAGCCGCCACCCATCGGGGGCTTGGCCAAGGCCGTATCGGCACACCACCAGGCCACGCCGCTGCCTCCGAGCGGCAGCGTGTCATTAATGTGCCAGAAAAGGCCGATATCGGTCAGGTCAATCGTGGTCCAGGGGGGAAGGGTTCCTTCCATGCTGTCCAGAACCACCGTACTGTCAATGGCATCGAGGTCGCGGCCCGGCCGATCCGCTACCAGACCGTTCAAGGGCACTGGAAACACCTCAATCCAACCATCATTGTAGGTATCGTGATCCTTCACCGTCGGGGTTTCCGGCACGGGCGCCGCCGATTGTTGAACCACCGGCGCACTGGCGAAGGCCACTGCAGCAAACAAAACTGCAAAAAGGCAGAGGGTGAATCTCCTCATAGGTTCTTCTCCTGTAATGAAACGCGGCACGGAGTCTTAATTGCGAGAGGGAGGACGGGCACGAGAAACAATTCCTCGTGCCCGTCCTCGAACCGACGTACATCAGGCGGAAACGCGCTTTCTCAAACGAATCGTCACGCGCGCCTCAGCGCTGCAAGCTGTTGCTTTGCGAGGCCGGACGGGCCACGAATCCGGCAGACGGTCTTACTTCATCAAGACCATCTTGCGGGAAGCGGTGAAGCCGTTGACCTCCAGTTTATACACGTACACCCCGCTGGCCAGATTGGTGCCGTTGAAGGGAACCGTGTACACGCCCGCGTCGCGAGTGCTGCTGACGAGCGTGGCGACCTCGCGGCCGTCAACCGTGAAAATCTTCAGACTGACCAGACCCGGCTCCTTCACCGTGTACGAAATGGAGGTCGCGGGGTTGAAGGGATTCGGGTAGTTCTGCGCCAGGTTGTACTCCAATGCCACGGCACCGGCGCGCGGAGTTGCGCTGGCCACCATCGGGAAGAGAGCCACCGCACCGTGAATGTCGCGAGCCACCAGACGGTACTCGTAGGTAACGCCATTGACAAGGTCCCGATCCACGTAGCGATAGGTGTGGCCTTCCGCATTGTCGCCCAGGCCGGGCAGGTCTGCGACGATCAGTCCGCCGTTGCGCGAAATATCCCAGCTCTCGATTTCGCTTTCGGAAGCGGTTCTCCACACCAACTCCACCTGACCGTCGCCCGCAATCGCGTCAAACGATACCAGCTCGACCGGCAGCGGCCGATCGCCATTGTATCTTACGCGAACCGGCGCGCAGCACCAGCGGGTGTCAATGTAGAGATAGTAGGTGTCCGGGAACCAGCAGCCCAATCCGGTCGCCGTAAAATCGTACATCTGGGACTGGTAGAACGTCGGGAACCGCGGTGTGCCGTCCCACAGATAGCCGAACGAATCATCCAGCCACGACCGAATGCGGAATCCACCATTGTCGCTGCCCGGGTAGTCAATCGGCTCAATCGTGATGTTGAAGCAGACCTCGGTCATCAATGGGTCATACGAGAACGAGAGCACCACGTCCTCGCCGCGGCCGGTGAAACTACCGCCCGGATTGCCGTCATCGTACCGTTGGTCGTAGTCACTGCGGTAATCGCAGAGATCAATGTCAACTCCGCCCCACGTTTCCCAGTTGATGATGATCGGGTCGGATGCATCGTCACCGGGATAGTTGCGCGGTTGAAGCCCCGGGCAGGCCAGCGGCGTACAGGGAGCTTCCGACGTTCCGTTCACGTACAGATACCACGGTCCGGTGAAGCAACCAGCACCGCAGCCGAAATCCAAATTGTGGGCCCGCCAGCACCAGCCGTAACCGACCCACTCGAAGTAGTACCACACCTTGCAGTTCTGATTCGGCAGAAGTGCGCCACGGTCGAACAGCGGAGCCGGGGCGTAATCCGGATCGCCATCCCACGACAGCAGCTCGACGCCGCAGAAGAACGGGCCATCCACGCAGCAGCCGGTAAAGGGAACGTTCAGCTGCAAAATGCCGCTTCCCGCCCAGTCATCCTCTGTCACCGTGTAGCAGAACACCTGCGAGCAAATTGCCGTGCCCGGTCCATGGCACTCGCGCACAACGCTGCCGATCGCCTCATCCCGCGGGCACTCGATGTCCACGCGGAAGCATAGAGTCTTCCCAATCTGAAGCGTTGAGTCACTGCCCCAAATCGCGACCAGGACGTCCACCGAGTTGATCTGGAACGGATAATACGGTGGCGTGCAGACGAGAGTGTCGTACTGATCCGTAGCCGGATCCAGATACACCTTGACGTTCTCACCCGGATACCATCCGAACAGGGCCAACGTCCCGGTGTCGGGGCCGAGGGCCAGAATGCAGTCTCCGCTACGGTTTGCCATCTGCGGCACCACCCCGTCCACGTCGTGGGCGGTCTTGATCGGGACCTGTTCCGCCAGCGCCAGGCCGGCCAGAAGGAACATACACATCACACTGAGCGCAATAGCCTTCTTCATGACCTCATCCTCCTTAAACTGATATGCGATTCTGTGGCCTTTGAAAATTCCGGTATTGGATCACAGCATCAGCATCTTGGCTGTACCCTACATACTATAGTTAGACTGACGAATTGTCAAGGCCTCTTGAAGTATTATGTGAATTCCTTCGAGCCCATCATGTAGTATTTTTCACAATTGAATTCACCGATAAATAACTGATGTTTAATCTCATACATTCATGACTAACCGAGTAGTTGAGCCACGTAATATATGTTACGGGTTTAATTGACCCATTTTAGGAAGCGTACGCCTCCGTTTTGTGCGAAGCACAGCATGCAAAGAAAGGTCTCGACGGACAGAATCACTGAACCAACAAAAAATAAAATCATTGTGAACAAGAAGTTGCGATGATTGCATGGTAGTCTGAGGATTATGCATAAAGAGATTGCACAGCTAATTGTCAATTATGCATGCTCGGAATATCGAGAATCTCCGGATAGCCATCTCTAAGTCCAATGAAATAAATATACAAGAGTATTGAATCTAATGGGGAGTCTCATGCGTATTATAGACAAGAAGAGTCCATTGAACCGTCTGACGAAGGAGAAAAGACCCATGAAACGAATAGCGGCATTTCTATTCGCAATCGCTCTGGTCGTGACGACTTCAGCCCACGGAGCCAAGTGGACGGTGGACAAGGTGCATTCCAAAGTCGGTTTCGCCGTCAAACATCTGATGATCTCTACCGTGCGCGGGGAGTTCAAGTCGTACGACGCCACCATTCAGTTTGACCCGCAGAAGCCCGAAAATCTATCCATCCAAGCCACTCTTGACGTGAACTCGATCAGTACCGAGAACGAACAACGCGACGGCCACCTCAAATCGGCGGACTTCTTCGATGCGGAGAATCACCCGACCATAACGTTCACGTCGAAGAAGGTGGAAAAGACCGGCGACGGAAAATTCAAGGTCACGGGAGACCTGATGATCCGCGGCACGACTAAAGAAGTCACCTTCGACCTTGAGGGACTCAATCAGATGGTGGAAATGGGCGGAGTCACGAAGACGGCTGCTACGGCTACCGCTTCCATCAACCGTCAGGATTTCGGTCTCAGCTGGTCTCGCGCGCTGGAGACGGGCGGACTGGTGGTGGACAATACGGTGATGATCGTCGTCGAGGCGGAGCTTGACATGCAGAAGTAGTCTGCCGTTTCAAGGCAGCGCTGCGGATATCCGGGCTTGTTCTCAGAGGGAACAAGCCTTTTTTCGGTGCAAAATTGGGCCAGTAGAGAGGCGGACGGGAAACGACTCGAAATTTCGGCAAATCGGGATATTCTGGTCAGCTATTCAACTGCCTTGGTGATATAGGGATAGTCGCTCCCAACGGACGGGGCGTTGCGAGTAGGTGGAAATCCGGCTGCTTGACAAGATCGGGCTGGAAGTCTATCTTTTAGGATTCGATAGATTCATCCGACGCAACTGCCTCGGTGCCCGGTCGGGGCACGGCTCGCCTTGCGAAACCTTCGTTCCCATCCCCAAGGACTTCCCGCATGAGCAACATTGGCTCCTACGAACAACGACTCACGAACTTCCATTGGAAAATCGCGGAACAGGAACTCGGCTACCGGCCGGGCGACTCCATCAATATCGGCTGGCATCTCAGTGACCGCCTCTGCCAGAAAGGTCTGGCGGCCAAGAAAGCGCTCATCTGGGAGGACTATCAGGGCAACGGTAAGACGTTCACCTTCGACGATCTGCGCGTGCTTTCGAATACGTTTGCGGCTTTCTTCAAAAGTCTCGGTATTGAGCCGGGCGAGCGAATCTGTCTGTTCATGGATCGCGTGCCCGAGCTGTATATTTCGTTCGTAGGCATTCTGAAGATGGGAGCGATCGTTCAGCCGCTGTTTTCTGCGTTTCGCGAGGAATCGCTCCACACGCGCTTGGAAAACGCCGGAACGTGCACGATCCTGACTCAGAAAAAGCACTTGCCGGTGGTGCGGAAGATCCGCGGGCAGCTTCCGCATCTGAAACACGTTGTCGTGGTGGACGCCGGCGATGCGCCGCTCCGCGAGGGAGAAATCGCTTTCGATATGGAAAATGCAACGCGAGTCGAGCGTTTCGACGTCTATCCGTCCACGCCCGAAACGCCCTCGGTCCTGCACTACACGTCGGGCACGACCGGGCAGCCCAAGGGCGCGCAGCACGTTCATTATTCGCTGATCTCGCAATATCTGACGACCAAATGGGTGCTCGATCTGCAGCCCGATGACGTCTACTGGTGCAATGCCGATCCGGGCTGGGTGACCGGAACCTCCTACGGAATCATCGGCCCGTGGTCCAACGGCACGACGCAGGCCGTGCTCGATTCGGGATTCAATACCGAGCGCTGGTACTCGTTCATCCAGAAGCATGGCATTTCGGTGTGGTATTCCGCGCCGACCGCGATTCGCCTTTTGATGCGCGAAGGAACCGACGTGGTTCGCAAGTTCGATATGAGTTCGCTGCGGCATCTTTGCAGCGTCGGCGAACCGCTGAATGCCGAAGCGGTGATCTGGTCGCAGGAAGCGTTCGGCATGCCGTTTCACGACACCTACTGGCAGACCGAAACCGGCTGCATCGTCATCACCAACTATCCGGGAATGCCGGTCAAGCCCGGCTCGATGGGCAAGCCGTTTCCGGGAATCACCGCCACCGTGCTCGATCTGAAAACCCACGAGCCGATCACCGAACCGGGCAAGGTCGGCCTGATCGCGCTCAAGCCGAACTGGCCGTCGCTCATCCGCACCTATTGGAACAATCCGGAAGGCTACGCGAAAAAATTCGTCAACGGTTGGTACATCTGCGGTGACCGATCCAGCATTGACTCCGAAGGCTATTTCTGGTTCGTGGGCCGCGATGACGACGTGATTAACACCGGCGGGCATCTGGTCGGGCCGTTCGAGATCGAATCGGCCCTGCTCGAGCATCCCGCCGTAGCCGAGTCGGCGGCGGTCGCCAAGCCTGATCGGGTGAACATGGAAGTGGTGAAGGCGTTTGTCGCGCTGAAAGCCGGATTTGAGGGCAGCGACGATCTCGAACTGGAGATCATGAACTTCATCCGCAAGAAGCTTTCTCCGCTGGCCATGCCGCAGGAGATCGAGTTCGTCCGTTCGCTGCCCAAGACCCGCTCGGGCAAAATCATGCGCCGCGTCCTCCGCGCCCAGGAATTCGGCGAGCCCATCGGCGACATCTCGACGCTGGAGAATGACTAACACACCGAGTCATTCCGATCATGTCCGGAAGCATCTTCACCGATAAAGCCAAGAAACCTACTCCCAAAGAAATGACGGCTGCTTTGGGGGAAGGCGTACATCTCTGGAACGAGTTCGCCGCTCACATTCGCGAGGAATATGAACCGGTGAGCGATGAGTGGAAGTTCTACAAGAGCTGGCACTGGAAGCTGAAGCGGAAAGCGCGCACAATCTGCTATCTGTTTCCTGTGGACGGACATTTCACGGTCGCTCTGGTATTCGGCGAAAAG
Source organism: bacterium (assembly GCA_018812265.1). GTDB lineage: Bacteria > Electryoneota > RPQS01 > RPQS01 > RPQS01 > JAHJDG01. The sequence goes on from JAHJDG010000029.1 coordinate 15,155, forward strand.
GCGGTTGCGAAAGCCCGCGAGAGCAAGCTGCCGAAGACGATTCTGAAGAAAATCGAGGAAGCCAGACCCTATGCCGAGGGCCGGGGCTTCCGCCTGGACTGCAAGAAAAAGAGCGATCTCGATCACTTGAAAACGCTCGTCGCGATCAAGATGAACACCAAGTGACCGGATCGCCCGCCCCGATAACCCAAGGAGATTACATTCATGGATGACATGACGAAAGCCGTTCTCGACTACGTGAAGCGCGAGTATCTCGAAGAAGACGATGACCGCGAGGTGACCGAGACCACGCCGCTGATTTCGGGCGGGATCGTGGACTCGTTTTCGATGGTCTCGCTCAAGCGCTTCCTCGAGAAGAAGTATCAGATTTCCATTCCTGATGCCGACGCCACACCGGAAGTTTTCGATACGGTGAACAGCATCATCGCGCTGGTCAAGAAATTCAAGAAAGTGTAGTCCCCGTGAAACAGGTTGTTTGGTTATTCACACTCCTTCTGACCGCGAGCGCGCTTTTTGCTCAGGAACTCGCGGAGATTCCGCTGCCGCCGCCGGTTCGGGAAGGCGGCAAACCGCTCATGGAATGTCTGGCTGAGCGACATTCAACGCGCGAGTTCACAGCTGATCCGCTTCCCCTGCAAACGTTGTCCAATCTTCTCTGGGCGGCGTTTGGCGTGAATCGCGAGGACGGCCGGCGTACCGCTCCTTCCGCCCGCAATTGGCAGGAGGCGGACATTTACGTGTTCCTCGAAGAAGGGATCTATCGCTATGACGCAACGGCGAATCGGCTGCAATCCATACTGCCGGGCGATCATCGCGCCGCCACCGGCCAGCAGGATTTCGTCAGCGTGGCTCCCCTGAATCTGCTTTACGTTTCGGACCTGGCGAAAATGGGCACTGCCGCCGAGGCCGACAAGATTCTCTATGCGGCGGCGGACGTCGGATTCATTGCCCAGAATGTGTATTTGTACTGCGCGTCGGAAGGATTGGCGGCGGTGGTCCGCGGCCTCGTGAATCGTGAAGAACTGGCCAAGACCCTCGAACTTCGCCCCGACCAACGAATTATTCTCGCCCAGACGATTGGCTATCCCCAGTAGCCGACTCGTTCTCGACTCAGTTACATCGCAAGGAGACAAGCATGGCGTTCCCCAACGCAGTCCGTGAAAACTATCAACAGGAACTGGCCAATCTGAAAGAGGCCGGACTGTTCAAGGAAGAACGATACATTCATTCGCCGCAGAACGCCGACATCGAAGTGGAGTTTCCCACCGGCGCGGCGACGAAAAAAGTCCTCAACCTGTGCGCCAATAACTACCTCGGTCTGTCCAGTCATCCCGAGGTCGTGAAAGCGGCGCACGCCGGACTGGATCATCGCGGCTACGGCATGTCGTCGGTGCGCTTCATCTGCGGCACGCAGGACATTCACCGCGAGCTCGAAAACAAACTCACCCAGTTTCTCGGCACCGAAGACACGCTGCTGTTTCCGTCCTGCATGGACGCCAACGCGGGCGTGTTCGAGGCCGTGCTGAGCGAGCAGGACGTGATGATCGCCGACCGGCTGGTGCACGCCTCGATTGTGGACGGCATGCGACTCTGCAAGGCGATGCAGGACACGTTCAAGCACTCCGACATGGGCCACCTCGAAGAGAAGCTTGAGGAACATCAGGACAAGCGGCTGCGTTTGGTTATCACCGACGGAGTGTTCTCGATGGACGGTGATCTGGCCAAGTTGGATGAGATCACGGCACTGGCCGAGAAATACAACGCAATGGTCTTTGTGGATGATTCGCACGCCTCGGGATTCATCGGCAAGACCGGCCGCGGCACCCACGAGCATTGCGGCGTGGTCGGCAAGATGGATATCATTACCACCACGCTCGGCAAGGCGCTGGGCGGAGCTTCCGGCGGCTGTGTGAGCGGTCGGCGCGAAATCGTCGAGATGTGCCGTCAGCGCGCGCGTCCCTATCTGTTTTCCAACACCGTCGCTCCGGTGATCGTTTCGGGAGCCATCGCCGTCCTCGATATCATTTCCAAGACCACTGAACGGCGCGACAAGCTGGAGCAGAACACCATCTACTGGCGGAAACTGCTGACCGAAGCGGGTTTCGACATCAAGGCCGGTGAAAGCCCGATCGTTCCGGTGATGCTCTACAACGCCAAGCTCGCGCAGGACGTGGCCCGCGATTTGTACGCGGAAGGAATCTACGTGATCGGTTTCTTCTTCCCCGTCGTTCCGAAAGGAGCAGCCCGCATCCGCACGCAGCTCTCCGCCGCTCACGACAAACGCCATCTGGATCAGGCCATCGCGGCGTTCGTCAAGATCGGCAAGAAATACGACATCCTCGGCAAGGGCAAGAAAGAGATCGTCGCCCAGTATGGCTTGTGAGCACTATGCCATCACGAACCATCAATGGATCATCCACCCCAGGGCTGATAAAACCTATCAACAAGTATCGGGAGGCAAAATGAATTCCGTTAGAGCTTTTCTTTTCTGCCTTGCTCTGCTTCTCTGTGCCCAAGCCATCGGCGGCGAAGAGGTTACGGCCCAGTCTCTCTATCTGCAGGCAAGCAGCCTGATCCGAGAAGGAAATTACGCCGATGCCAAGGTTCTGCTAGAACGCATCTTGGCGGAGTTCCCCAACGATGAGATTGCCATTAAGGCGGACGAGAAACTGAGCGAGATTCTGGATCAGGCTAAGGCGCAGGCGCGAGACCGGATGTTCCGGACCGGTCCCGGATTGTATGTTATCCTGAATGATGGTGAGGCGCATCCGATACCGGCATATCAGGTCACCTTGAACAACCTGGCAGCCGAAAGCGGACGCCCAGAGGATGGCACTGTTCGGGCGCTCAGCAGCAATATGACCTATGAGAGCTTCGTGCTGAGCGATATCAACCGCCTGGTGCTGTTTACGCCCACCGAGGAGATGGCACTATTTCGCTACGAGAGAATCCGACCGGATTTCCCGTATCACTCGCTGTTCGACAACGGAGAGATCAAGTATACCTCGGCGGAGAAGAACGTCTATGATCTTGATTTCAGGCTGATGACCGTAGATGCGATTGCACTTGCGAAGAAGGAGCAGGAGAAATCAGAAGGCGGCATCGTCCTTTCGCTCAGCCTCGGCGGCTCGACGGATAACGCTCCCCCACCATCAGGAATCATCGGCGTGAGTGCGCCCCCTTCTCTGGAACCGAACGCGAAGTTTGTTTCTCAGGCAACCGGTACATGGGGGAAAAATCCAGGACCCGTTATCAATATCGTCTGGCCTCTGAAGTACGTGCGGAATTATCGAACCTACCTTAAAGAGCAGTACGGTTCACTCGATTCTGACGAGCGCATTCGAGTAGCTTCGGGGCTGCTGGAGAAACACGCCAACGACGCCAGCATCGAGTGGTACATCGCCGAGCAACAAGCGAATCTCGGGAACGGAGAACAGTATCTCGAATGGACGCGAAGGCAATTCGAGAAGGCGCAACAGTTGGGAGATCAACAAGCCAAAGACGCCGCGTCCAGAAACTTGAGATGGGGAAACGAGATGCTCAAGCTTGCTTCCCTGATGCAGAATCGTGCAAACCATCAGTTCACCGATGAGGAAATCCATTCTCTGGAGACGTGCGCAAAGGAGCAGAACGGCGCCCACATAGCCTATTTTCTCCTCTCACTGGCTAATGAGCAAAAAGGAGATATCGTCGAAGCAGAAAAGATGATGAGGCGGGCACAAAAAGAGCTCGACGAAGGTCTACCCTATCTGACCTATTGCGGTCTTCTGGGAAATGCACCTTTGACACTTGGCGATGCTTATAGGTCCGCGAAAGGTTTATATAAGGACCGCGAGAAGGCTCTGAAACAGCAAAGGAAGGGCAAATAGGAACCATCTCACCGCTGGAAGACTCACGGCGATTTTCCTTCATCGTTCCGCGAAGACACGATAAACTGATGACGCGTTGACCATGACTCCTGATTCCGTTCTCGATCATCTGAACGCTCGCGGCCTCCTGCAGGAAGTGAGCAACGCCGAAGCGCTGCGCGCGCATTTGAATGCGCCGCCGCAACGGATTTACATCGGCTTCGATCCCACCGGCGACACGCTGCACGTGGGACATCTCCTGCAGGTGATCGTGCTCTCGCATTTGCAGAAGGCGGGACATCAGCCGATTATCCTGATCGGCAGCGCCACGGGAATGATCGGTGATCCCAGCGGCCGCTCCAGCGAGCGGTTGCTGCTCACGCCGGAAATCGTCGCGAAAAACGCGGCGGCGATCCGGCGGCAGATCACTCCGTTTATCCGCTTCGACGGCCCCAACGCGGCGATCACGGTGGACAACGCGGACTGGACAGCCAAGTTCAGCTTCATTGACTGGCTGCGCGACGTCGGAAAGTTTTTCACCGTGAACTATATGATGCAGAAAGAGTCGGTGCGCGCGCGGCTCGAAGATCGCGATCAGGGCATCTCATACACCGAATTCAGCTACATGCTCCTGCAGGCCAATGATTTTCTGCATCTCTACGACGAGTACGGTTGTCGCGTGGAAGGCGGAGGCAACGATCAGTGGGGAAACATCACGGCCGGGATTGACCTGATCCGCAAGAAACGCGGCCTGGAAGCCTACGGTATGACCTGTCCGCTGGTCACGACTTCTTCGGGCGAGAAATTTGGCAAGTCGGCGGGCAACGCCATCTGGCTCGATCCGAATCAGACCAGTCCTTATCAGTTCTACCAGTACTGGATTCGCAGCGACGACCGCGACGTCCAGAAATATCTCAAGATGTTCACGTTTCTGTCGCTGGAAGAAATCGGAGAGATCTCCCGCGCGCACGAAGAGCACCCCGAAAAACGCGAAGGCCAGCGCATTCTGGCCGAGCAGATTACCAAATTGGTTCACGGCGAGGATGGACTGCGAAAAGCGCAAGCCGCGACGGAGATTTTCTTCGGCAAGGAGATCGTGGGACTGACCGAGAGCGATCTGCGCGGAATCTTCAGCGACGTTCCCTCGCACGAGCTCCCGCGCTCCGTTCTCGACGATACTCCTCTATGCAGCGGTCTACTGGCGGAGGCCGGTGTGTTCAAGAGCAAGGGCGAAGCCAAACGGATGATTCAGGGCGGCGGAGTGTATCTCAACAATCGCCGCATCACAGAGGACATCGCTGTTTCGCGCGAACATCTGGCTACCGAAACCACGCTGGTCGTTCGCACCGGCAAAGCCAACTATCATCTCATCCGCTTCATCGAAAAATAGAACGATTTCGAGTTGCACGAATACAGTGCGGGTCTCCTTTGGGAGACCCGCGCTGCTTTCCACGACGTTGTGTGTTGCCGTCAGGCTTCGGTATCCACGTGTTGTGAATAGAAGCCCCCCAGGAACTTGGTCAAGGGGTGATCGGCACCGAGCCGCGCCAGTTGATCGAGAAACGGTTCACCGCCATTCTGCGCGGGCTTCGCCGGAGGAGTGTCGGGATTGTTCGCCACCTTCTGAACGGTCTGCGCAATGGCTGAACCGGTGGCGATTCCTTGTGTGTCCATGAGCCCTCCTTTTTCACACTCCCGCAGTTCATCTTCGGGAAATGCTCTATTTCATTGAAAACCTGAGCGATACCAAAGGGTCGGCAACAATAGAAATACAGACCCTCACCTCTTCTATCGTCAGCCGGTGGCCAAAACTTGAATCCGAGTTGTGGATTTGGGTCAGTCGCGTTCGATTCGACGCTTGCAGAGAATCACGAAGGGGTGCAGGATCAAGCGCGCTAACCGGCGCATTCGCGGCCGGGGAGCAATCCAGCGAGCCAGAACGGGAGAGAGGACATAATACGCGCGGACAAATCCCTGTCCGAGCGCATGATTCAGCAAGACTTGATCGCGGAACTTCCGCAGGATCAGCACGTCCTCCGCGATGGGCGATCCATAGGCGGCCGTCGCCACGAAACACTTGCTCTCGACTTCCGCATCGGCGATTCCCAGTCGAAGAACGCTGCGTTTTCCGCCGGTTTCGGTTTCGCGCTCTCCGGCCGTGCTGAAAAAGCGTACGATTTCATCGGGATCGGAATCTACAAAGCGATAGAGGTCCAATTTAGCCTTGCTCGGGTCCACCGGTTTGTAGCCGCCGCGATAGCCACCACCCGCCGCCGCGCCGTCAATCATCATAAAATACGAGTGCCCGCCATACGAGTATTCCGCCAGCCAGAACGGCCAGTAGATTCGCTTCACGCTCATCTGCGGGAAGTAGATGTCCTTGACGTGCGCACGCCCGCTCAGCATTTCCTTCAAGCGGCGTTCGGCGATCTCGAACGGCTCGCTGAATGGTTTCAGGGGGAACTGTGTCGTAAAGCTGCCGTTGAAGTCGCGCAGAGGAGCGGTGGTCTGCGCGCGCAGCACACTCTGACAAAAGTCCACGTGGGCCACCGCCCGCATCTCATCGAACAGCTCGATCATCACCCGCTTGCTGAGGTCTTCGAGCGACACGTCGTCGCGCGGCGGACTGAAAAAGCGATAGGCGGGAGCCTCCATCCGGCGACCGAGAAGCTCGGTGGAAGCAAGTTGCAGCTCGTTGAAGCCGCCGGAGATCGAGCCGCGATTCTGACACCACCCCGAGTACACGCCGCTGAAATAATAGAACGGCCAGTACGCGCCTTCCAGCTTCGAAATACGCGTCCGAACGCGCAATTCACGCGGCACGTCTTCGTGTTCGCGCTTGAGCCAATCCTCGGCTGATCTACGGGCCGCCTCCTCGGAGAGCGTACAATGCGCGATCTGATCGGGTTTGCCGCCGCTTCCGGCCGGTCCGACTTCCACCGGCGTTCCGCAATAGTCGCATGTCAGCGAAAGTCCGGCGGGATCGAGTTCCACCAATGCTCCGCAGTGCGGGCATTTCGTTTTGTCGGGTGCGGTTTGAACGTTCATGGCGGCCGTTCCCATCAGATTTCGTCAATCAGCTTCTTCTTCAGCGACGTAAATTCTTCGGCGGTAATCGCGCCCTGATCGAGCAGGTCTTTGAGTTTGCGAATGCGATCCATGACCGTCTCTTGCGTCTCGCGGATCGGCGCGATCCCAGTCTGCATCGCCTGCTGCAAATACTGCGGGAGCATGAATCCGAGTCCCATTCCCGCTCCCACGCCCACGCCCGCGCCCGCCGCGCCGCCCGGATTGTCGGCCGCCGATTCGAGCGCCATCGCCGCCTTGAATTTCATGAACTCGTCGAGATTTCCCAGCGCCGCGATCGCCGACCGCATGTCAATGATGTTCTGCACGTCGTCGGGAAGCGAAATGGCGTTGATGTAGAAATCGTGAAGTTCCAAGCCGAGCGCGGTAAAGTCGTCGGTCAGGCGGCTTCTCGCCACCAACGCCAGCCGGTTGAAATCAGCGGGCAGATCGAAGACCGTTTTAAGTTCCTTGCCCAGAATATCGGTCAGCCGCGCGACGATGATGTTGCGGAGATAGTTGGCGATGGTGTCGTCGTAGTAGAGTCCCTCGGTTCCCACCACTTTGTTGAGGAACAGCAGGGGATCGGCGATCTGAATGGAGTAAATCCCGTGCGACCGCAGCCGCACCATCTTGAGTTCGCTGTCGCGGAAGACGACGGCCGAGGGAGTTCCCCATTTCAGATTGGGGAACAGTTTCCTGTTCAGAAAGTACACCTCGGCGCGGAACGGGGAGTCAGGGCCGTAGCCGAAAGACGTCACCCATTTGGTGACAACGGGAAGATTGGGCGTGCGCAGAACGTGGCGACCCGGTCCGAACACCTCGAGCGCGCGTCCGTCACGGAAGAACACCGCCGACTGGCTTTCGCGTACCGTGAGCTGTGCGCCCCACTTCACTTCGCAGGGACCGTCATCCGGCACCCGCTTGACCATTGTTTTCCCCGAGTCGTCCAAAAACTCGAGGACTTCCATGAGCCTCGGCATCAGTTGAACTCCCTGATATACTCGTTGCGCTCTTCCAACATGTGATGGATTCGGTCAACCACGGTGATGATGTCCCGCGTCGCCATCTCGTCAATCCGTTCGCTGAGTCCCGCCGCGAATTCCAAAAGCTGCATGTCCCGCCTCAGGATCTCGTTGAGTTCCGTCTCCGCCAGCCGTTTTTCGCTCGTCATGCCCGACGTGCCGAGGGGCGCGTAGCGAATGCGCGCCGTGAGGGTGTTCAGCATTCGCCGGCAGTGCTCGAGCTCCATCAGCAGGTCTTTGTCGTGGCCGTCCAAGTGAGTGTGAAGCCGCGACTGAATCACCGCTTCGCAGTGAAGAAGTTCGCGGGCAATGCGCGTCCGCAACCGGGTGTCGGATCGCCGTTGCGCTTGCCGGTCGGCGTACCCCGAATAGCCCGGGACAAGCTGAAGAATACGTTCGAGGATGTTGGTGGCCGGTGTCATCAAAGGGTCTCCGTCGTTGGAAACTACATCGTATTGCATCATCTGTACATAGACGTTCAACCTCTACTCAGCAAGTCATGTGCCACGGGGCGAATCGGCAAACGGAATTCTACATTTCGGCAACGCATACGTCAGAAAGGGTCAGCCGCAGTGGCTGACCCTTTCAAGGGAAAGAGACGAAAAAGCAAGTTTGCGATCAGTGGCCCATACCTTCGTGCTGGTGCATGTCCTTCGTCGGCTTCTCGGGCATCTCCTTCGTCGCGGCGGCGTCAATCATGCCGAGATACTTCTCGGGATTCTTCTCGAAGGTCTTGATGCAACCGTCGCAGCAGAAACGAACCAGCCGATTCTGATAGACGTAGTTGGTCGGTTCGCCCATCCCGCCCAGCTTCTCGCCGCTGACCACGCAGGTCTCGAGCGGATAGTGATCCTGTTGCGTCTCGACGATGGCCTTGTCCAGCTTCTTCGTCCAGTTTGCCGGATCCTTCTCGAAACTCTTGACGCACTGGTTGCAACAGAACTTCACCTCGCGGCCGTCATAGGTCTTCACGACGGGAGCGCCCGCCTCGCCCAATTTCTCGCCGCTAATGATACAGTAGTCGAGGGGATATGCCGCAGCGGTGGCGGGTTTGTCGGAGGTCTCTGCGGCGAAGGCCGTGTCGCCGATCAGCAGCGCCGCGACGATTGTACTGAGTAGAAAACGGAACGATGTCATTTGATCTCTCCTGGTCGTGGTAGTTGAAAAGACACTCTGTCTACGTTTGAACGGGAAATCTGGTTCCCGGCGATTCCGCCCGATGGACGGTGGGACGTTTGAGGTAGTAGTAAATCGCGGGAATGAGAATCAGAACGTGAAGCGTTGACGTAATCAGTCCGCCGACCATCGGCGCGGCAATTCTCTTCATTACCTCCGAGCCGGTTTCGATGCCGAACATGATCGGCAGAAGACCGATAAGCGTGGTGCCCACCGTCATCAGCTTGGGCCGGACTCGTTCGACGGCTCCCTCCATGATCGCCGCCTTGAGGTCCGCGACGGTGTTCATGCGCCCTTCCCGCTTGTAGCGTTCGTAGGCTTCCTGCAGATAAACCTCCATGACGACTCCCGTTTCCGCGGCGATGCCCGCCATGGCGATCATCCCCACCGCCACCGCCACCGACATGTTGAAATCGAGCAGATACATCAGCCAGATTCCGCCGACCAGCGCGAACGGCAGCGGCACCATAAGCAACAGCGATTGTGACGTGCTCCGGAAATGAGCGTACAAGAGAAAGAAAATTATGAGTACGGTCAGCGGAACGATCAGCCGCATGCTCTTGGCCACGCGCTCCATGTATTCATACTGTCCTGACCAGACTAGCGAATAGCCTTCCGGCAACGTGAGATTGCGATTCAGCAAGTCTTTGGCATCGCGCACGTATGTGCCCACGTCCGTGTTGCGGATATCCACGAATACCCACACCGACTTGCGCGCGTTCTCGGTCTTGATCATCGAGGGTCCGTCGCTGATCTTGATATCGGCGACCTGCGCCAGCGGCACGCTGTAGCCATAGGGAGATGCAACGCGGATGCGTCCGATACTCTCCATGTCGTTGCGCTCTTCGGAGGGATAGCGCACGTTGATGGGATAGCGGGCGTTGCCCTCGACGGTGTACGAAACGTTTTGTCCGCCCAACGCCGAAGCGATTACGTCCTGCACCTGCCCGACCCGCAGCCCGTAGCGCGCGGCCTGCTCGCGGTCAATGTCAATATCGAGATACCGTCCGCCGATATCGCGCTCCGCGAAGGCGGAAAGTGTGCCCGGCAGTCGCTTGACCAGCGCTTCAGCCCGCTCACCCAGTTCGCTGAGGATTTTCAGATCGCTCCCCATGATCTTGATTCCCACCGGTGTCTTGATCCCCGTCGAGAGCATGTCAATGCGCGTGCGAATCGGCATCGTCCACGCATTGGTCAGACCGGGAATCTGAATCGCGGCATCAAGCTCGCTGATCAGCGAGTCCATCGTCACGCCGGGCCGCCACTTCGCGCGATCCTGCTCGAGCATAATCGTCGTCTCGATCATCGAAAGCGGAGCCGGATCGGTGGCCGTCTCCGCCCGCCCCGCCTTGCCGAAGACGTGTTTGACTTCGGGAAACGACTTGATGATGCGATCCGTCTGCTGCAGAAGCTCGCGCGCTTTCATGGGCGAGATTCCCGGAGGCGTGGTCGGCATATACAGCAGGTCGCCCTCGTTGAGCGGCGGCATGAACTCCGATCCGATCCGCTTCCACGGCAGAATCGTCACCGCCAGAATCCCCGCGGCAATGAGAATAATGACTACGGGATATCGCAACGTCCAGCGGATGATCGGACGGTACGCTCGGATGAAAAAGCGACTCAGGGGATTCCTCGACTCGGTCATCACGCGGCCGCGAATGAAGTAGAACATCAGTACCGGAATCAGCGTCACGGCAATCAGCGACGAAGCCGCCATCGCGAACGTCTTGGTGTAGGCCAGCGGCGTGAACAGTCGGCCTTCCTGAGACTGCAAGGCGAAAATCGGGAAAAACGAAACCGCAATGATAAGCAAACTAAAAAACAGCGCCGGGCCGACTTCCTTGGCCGCGTCGAGAATGAGATCCGCGCGCGGCTTGGTTCCGCCGTAGCGCTCCAGATGTTTGTGCGCGTTCTCCACCATCACCACCGACGCGTCCACCATCACCCCGATGGCAATGGCGATTCCGCCCAGCGACATGATGTTGGCGTTGATTCCCATCGCCCGCATGACGATAAACGACATGAGCACGCCGACCGGCAGCGTGATGATCGCCACCAGCGAACTCGGAATATGCAGCAGGAAAACGAAAATGATGAGCGCGACCACGATCATCTCTTCGGTGAGCTTGCCCCGCAGCGTGTCAATCGCGCGATAGATCAGCGCCGAGCGGTCGTAGGCCTCAACGATCTTCACGCCTTCGGGCAGACCCTTCTGCAGATCGGCCAGTTTCTCCTTGACTTTGTTGATAACCTGCAGCGCGTTTTCGCCGTAGCGAACGACCGCGATTCCGCCGACCACTTCGCCCTCGCCGTTCCATTCGGCGATTCCGCGCCGCAGCTCGGGACCCATCTGCACGTGCGCCACCTGCTTGAGACGAATCGGCGTACCCGTGCGGGCGGAGCTGGTGGCCGCCTTTGGAGAAATGCTCGCCGTAGCGGCATCAGCCATGTTCATCCTGCCCATGCCGCCGCCGGAACTCGTCGTGCGACCCATTCCCGGCGTGACGGGAATTTCCTCGATCTGACGAATCCGATCGGCGTCACTCTTGCCCTTGATATAGCCGAGACCGCGCACGAAGAACTCGGTTTCGCCCATCTCCACCAGCCGGCCGCCCACGTCGTTGTTGGATTCGCGGATCGCCGTTTTCACGTCGGACAGACTGACGCCGAGCGCGGCCATTGCCTCAGGATTCACCACCACCTGATACTGCTTGACGAATCCGCCGACCGACGCGACTTCGGACACGCCCGGCACGGATTGTACTTCAAACTTGACAAACCAGTCCTGCAGCGAGCGCAGCTCGGCCAGATCGTGTTTGTCCGATTGCAGCGTCCACTGATACACCCAGCCCAAGCCCGTCGCGTCCGGGCCGAGGTGCACCATCGCACCCTCGGGCAGGCTCGCTTCGGCGGTGTTCAGATATTCCAGCACCCGACTCCGCGCCCAGTAGATGTCCGTTCCGTCCTCGAAAATCAGATAGACCATGCCCACGCTGAACATGGAGAATCCGCGCACGTCCTTGACGTGCGGCACCGCCATCAGCGCGGTCGTGAGCGGATAGACGACCTGATCCTCGATGACGTCGGGCGCTTGACCGGGATACTCCGCCATCACGATCACCTGTACGTCGGAGAGATCGGGAATGGCGTCAATCGGAATGGTGAGCAAACTCCACACGCCCACCGCCACCACGGCAGTGAATGCCAGGAGCAGGATGAACCGGTTGCGAATGGATCCTTCGATGACTTTTTCAATCAGCACGGTATGAAAACTCGTTTCTTAGTGTTGATGGGATTCGGGAATGGGTTTGAGTTTCATCTCGCAGATCGGGCAGCGTTTGTCCTTGTCTTCGCCTGGCACCACCACCGGACACATGACGCAGCCGTGCGGTCCGGACGTGCGCAAACTCGTCAAGTCAGGGTGGGAAACCTCCTTCAGCGGCATTTCGCAGAGCGGACAAGCAGCGCTGCTGTCCGGACTGACGATGTCATGGTGCATCGGACACCAGTAGAGCTTTGCCGCAGAATAGACTTCGTCCATGGTAGCGCCTTCCGCAACGTGTACGGAGGACGATGGCTTGTCTCCCTTCACGTCGTGATCGCCGTGTCCAGCGTGACCCATCGCCGCGTGCAAATCGGCTTCCGTACCCCCTGCGGCCATCAGCTTGTGAAGCGCCTCTTGAATCTGCGTTTCCGAGTCGAGCAGGAATTGCGCCGACGCGACCACCGTCTCGCCTTCGCTCACTCCCGAGCGAATCTCGAAGAGCTGCCCATCGGCTTCAAGTCCGATCTCAACTTGGCGCGGCTCAAATCGTCCTTCGCCCAGCGCCACAAACACCAGATCGCGCCGTCCGCTGCGCACCACCGCCTCGCGCGGAACCGTCAAGGCATTCTCTCGGGCCCGCGTCGCGACGTCCAGCGTAACGAACATGTCGGGTTTCAGGAACAGTTCGGGATTGGGAACGTCCACGCGAATCGTAACCGTGCGCGTGTCGGGATCCAGATAGGGATAGATGTAGCTGATCGTACCCGCAAATTTCCGTTCGGGATCGTAGGGCAGGCTCGTGAGAACGTTCTGTCCGACGGCGATCCACGGGAGTTCGTATTCATATACCTGAGCCTTCACCCAAACGCGGCCGAGATCCGCAATCCGATATACATCAGTTCCCGCCATAACCGTTCCGCCTTCGATTACGGACTTGTCAAGAACGACTCCGGAGGCCGGACTGTACACGGGCAAACTATGCGGTGCGCTGCCGGCTTTCTCCAGATCGGAAATTTGCTCCTCAGTCACGTCCCAGTTGAGGAGCTTGCGACGCGCCGCGTCCAAGGCCAGATTCGGCTGCGCAATAGCCGGCGCGCGATAAGCCAGCAGGTATTCCTGCATCGCGGTAACCAGATCGGGACTGTAGATATCAAAGAGCTTTTGCCCCGCCCGCACGGCTTCGCCGGTCTTGTCCACGTAGAGCTTTTCCACCCAGCCCATGTATTTGAGATTGACGAGCACCTGACGCGACTCATCTACGGCGACGACTCCGTTAGTCCGCACGGTCCGCGAAATCGGCTGTCGCTCCGCGCGCGCCGTCCGCACGCCGATATTCTGGATGACGCCCGGATCCACCGCGATGACCGTTCCCGATCCGGCCGCCGAGGTTCCGCCGCTGTTCATCGGAGTCAGTTTCATTCCGCAGATCGGACAATTCCCGGGATGATCCTGAATCACGGTCGGATGCATCCCGCACGTCCAGAGCTGTTGCGCAGCGGAAATCGCCGCCGGTTCGGCCGAGTGCGGAGACAGCGCGTGGCGGATATTCAAGCCCACGCTCACGACGAGAATCGCGAGCAGGATGCGAAGTGCGTGTTTCAGTTTCATGTGTCTATCCCAAGTGCCGTGTTTATTCGAAAATTCAAGGCAGCGGTCGCGCCGCCATCGTAAACAGTTTCGCCCACACCGTATTGTACTCGGCGATGCGGGCGAGCTTGTCGCGTTCGGCGTCGAACAACGTCATCTGACTCACCAGCACCGTCATAAAATCCACCTTGCCATTGGTGTATCCGGCCCGCGCCGATTCCAGCGTCTGCGCGGCCCGCGGAAGGATTGCGTCGCGATAGTATTCGATCTGCTCTTCGAGGCTGGCGGCCATCGCCGTCATATCGGTCAGCTCGAAGCGCGTCATGTTGAGCACGTCCTGATGCTGCTCGAAGGCGCTGGCCCGTTCGGCGCGCTTCTCGTGCATGAGCGGCGATTGCTTGGTCTTCCAGAACACCGGCAGCGACACTCCCGCCTGCAACGAGATCATGTTTTCGGGCATCGTTTCGCCGCGCCGCATGTACTCCACGCCTACCCGGAAATCCGGATAGGTCATCTTGCGGGCCATGCGGACTCCCGTTTCCGCGGCGGTTCTCCAGGCAAGCGATGCGGCGATCATCGGATTGTCGCGCTCAATCCAGCCCCACAGCGTATCATAGGGAACGTGAATCGGCTCATAAGCGAGCGGCAGCGGCGGAGTGGTAATCACGTCGGGCGGCAGATTGCAGCAGATGTTGATGTCAGCCACCAGCGACTTTTCCCGTTGCCGCAGCATCGCCAGCTCGACGTCAATCTTGGTGACCTGGGTTTGCGCCTGCAGGACGTCGCTCTGCGCGCCCATCCCCACGCTGTAGGCGGCGGCGGCCAGTTCGGCCATCTGCTGCATGAGCGCCTTGTTGCGTTCCATCAGCTCCATCGCCGCCCGCACGTCGGCCCATTTGTAGTAGAGTTCCGCGATTTCCGACGTGAGCGTCAGACGTTCATTTGCCGCCTCGGCCCGCGCCATCTCATAGTCGCGGCGAGCCATTTCCTTTTTCGCACCAAGCGTTCCGGGGAAGGGAAACATCTGCTCAAGCATGACAAAACGCCCGGTCATCTCGCCCGAGCCGAGAAACGGATCGTCGGCGCTGAGATCCTTGATCCCGAATCCGAGCATCGGATCGGGAAGCGAACCCGCCTGCGGGATTCGCGCTTCGGCGGCGTCGGCGTTGCGATCAGACATGGCGATCCGCGGATTCTGCGTAAGCGCCAGCTCGATGTAGCGCTCCAGAACCGCGTCGCCCGCCGCCGCCTGAACGGCGACCGACGTGAACAAAATGACCAGCGAGCTTGTGAGAATGAATCGTTTCATGTGGTTTGGTTTTCAATTGCCTGCCTACAGAGATAGAACAAACGACGTGCCATAGCAAAATCCCCCGCCGATTGCTCGGTAGGGGATTGATTATCCGAGACTTCCCTGAATGCCGTCTCGCAGGAAATCTCAACCGATTGAAAGAGTCTTACAACGGTCTTTGAAAGGAATTTTCAAGGGCCGGGAGCGCTGATGCCATAGTCCTCCATCTTCTTGCGCAGTGTGGGACGGCTGATGCCCAGCACCTCGCAGGCGTTTCCGAGATTCCAGTCTACGGCCCGCAGCACTTTCGCGATATGCTGCTTTTCCATTTCCGCCAGAGTTGCCAGTTCGCCGGGCGGCGACTCGGCCGGTTCTCGCAGAAAGTCCAGCGTCAGCGTATCGCCGGTGGAATGCAGCACCGCCTGCGTGAGCACGTTCTCCAGTTCGCGGACGTTGCCCGGCCAGTCGTTCCGTTGCAGCCTGCGCATCACGCTCTCGGGAATCTTCGTAATGGAGCGATGCAGCTCGCGATTGATTTTTTCCAGCAGATAATCGGTAATCGCCGGAATATCTTCCACGCGGTCGCGCAGCGGCGGGACGTGAATCTCCACTACCTTCAAACGAAAGAATAGATCTTCCCGGAACCGCCCTTCCTTGATAAGTTCTCCGAGATTGCGATGACTGGCGGCGATCACCCGCGCCTCGAAAGGAATCGCCATATTTCCTCCGACGCGCTCGAACGTTCGCTCCTGCAAGACTCGCAACAGCTTGGATTGCGCGTCGGTCGTCAGGTCGCCGATCTCGTCCAGAAACAGCGAACCCGATCCCGCCAGCTCCAGCTTGCCGATCTTGCGCTGATGGGCTCCCGTGAACGATCCGCGCTCATGGCCGAACAGTTCCGATTCGAACAGCGTCGGCACAATCGCCGAACAGTTCATGGCCACGAACGGCTCGTCGGCTGCCGAGTTCTGATGAATCGCCCGCGCGACGAGTTCTTTCCCGGTTCCGCTCTCGCCCGAAATGAGAACCGAAACCCGCGACTTGCTGGCCAGCCCGATCTGTTTGTGGATTTCGAGAATGGCGCGGCTGCTTCCGGCGATGCGGTTCGGTTTCCACGGCTCCCCACCGCCGATAGCCTGCGTACGCCGCCGCGCCCGCACCTGCTGAGCGGCCTTCGCCAGCACCGCGTCCAGCTCGTCAATATCGAGCGGCTTGTGAATGTAGTTGAAGGCTCCGCTCTTCATCGCGCGGATTGCGTATTCCATGTCCTGATGGCCGGTGATCATAACCACCATCGCCGGAGACTGCGCGGCGGTCTGCTCCTGCAGCAGCGCGGTTCCGTCGCCGTCGGGCAGCTTGAGATCGAGCACCACGATGTCCGGCTCGCGTTCGTTCCAGAGAGCGCGTCCGGAAACCAGATTGTCGGCTCCATACACCTCGAATCGCTGCTCGGACAGATGCAGTTCGAGCGTGCGCCGGATGGCGTCGTCGTCGTCAATGATGAGTACCGATTCCACGTTCAGCTCGCAATGGGAAGAGTGACAAACACCGCCGTTCCTTTTCCGACGGTGCTTTCGATCGAGATGGTTCCGCCGTGAATCTCCACGATCTTGCGCGCGTTGGCAAGGCCCAGACCCGTGCCGCGCTTGCGGGTCGTGAAGAACGGCTCGAAAACGTGACTCAGATTCTCGGGAGCAATTCCTTGACCGCGATCGGCGACGGAAATTCTTATTGCCGATGCGCCGTTCTCGGAAACGCTTTCGGCGGCTACACGTATCTCTTCACCGGCCGCCGACGCCTGCCGGGCGTTGAGCAGCAGATTGAGCAGGACCTGTCCCAGGCGTTCACGGTCGGCGTTCAGCGGCGGCAGACTATCGCTCACGTTCACCGTCACGGTATGCATTGCGTCATCCGCACGAAACATCCGCAGCGCATCCTCCACAACGTCCTCGACACGGACCGCGGCCAGACGGAGCGCTACGGGTTTGGAAAAATCCAGGAGGTCTTCGAGCATCGTTTCCAGCCTCTCCGTCTGCTCGCGGGCCAGCCGGAAGTGCTCGGCGGCCACCGAATCCTGCGCGCATTTGCCTTCGAGAATCCGCAAATTCATTTTCACCGCCGAGAGCGGATTGCGAATCTCGTGAACCACGCTGGCCGCCAGCTCGCCCACCGCCGCCAGCCGCTCGGCCTGCACGATCTGTTTCTGGGCGCGCACCAGCTTGTCGTAAGCGTCCTGCAAGGCACTTCGAGAATCCTTGAGCGAGCCAACCATCGCATTGAATCGCTCCGCCAACTCGCCCAGTTCATCGCGCAGCCTGACGGTCACGGTGCGTTCGAGATCGCCGCGCGATACGTCGAGGCTGGCGGCGGCCAGTTCACGGATCGGTGCGCTGATCGAGCGCGAGATCAATCCCACGACCATCAGAATCACGCCGAACGTGAGCATCGCCACGAGAATTGTGTCCCGGCGCATCCGGGCCAGCGGTGCCAGCGCTTCCTCGGCCTTCATCTCGACGATCAGCGCCCACTCGTGCTCGGGCATATACGTCCACGCGCCGATCACGCGGCGGCCGTCATAGCCCTTATAGCCGCCGGTTCCATCGCTGCCGGTCAGCGCGCGCCGGATTCCCTCGGTATCCATGGTGTGCGTCAGCGGATCGGGATGATCCATGAAGCGCGACGGCGTGAGCATAACTTTTCCCGCGTCCACCAGATAGGCTTCGCCGGTTTGTCCGAGTCCGGTGGAATCGAGAATGATCGGATTCAGCGTCTTGGCCAGCACCAGCGTCGCCACCACTACCCCGAGTGGTTCGCCCCGCGGATCGCGGATGGTTTGCGCCAGATGCATGGTCGGTCCCGTCGCCGGATTGAGATAGATCGGGCCCGGAACCGGTTCCGTCGAGTTCAGAGCTTTTCGGAACAGCGTCGAGCGCTCGAAGCTGGCGATGTAATCACCGCCCGGCATCGTGCACAACAGCGGCATTCCCTGCCGGTCGTACAGACACATGTGGGCATAGGAACGCGATTGCACTTGATAAGCATTCAGCATCTGCGAGATCTCGTGCAACCCGCGATGATCTCCCCGGCCGTGCAAGGCTCCCCCATAGGTCAAAAACAGCGGACTGGCGGCCACCACCCGCATGTCGGCCGCGCGCTCGGCAAACCACTGCTCGATGGCGTGCCGCTTCGACATGGCTACGGCCTGCAAATGCAGATAGACTTCCCGTTCCACGCCGCGACGGGCCGAGGCATAGCCCTGATAGCCCATGAACAGCAATGGAATCAGGGCGATGAGCAGAAACCATCCCAACAGCCGACGACCGATCCGACCGAATAGTTTCAAGCGATGCTTTCCCGTGCCTTTTCAGAATTGCCGCGAAAATACAAGTTACGAACCCGCCTTCCGCAAGTCAAGCCATTTCTTGATATGGTAATCGCCATAGCATTATGGTTCGCCCTCGAAGGAATCTTGCCGTCCTCACTATTCATTATTAATGGATACGAGAGTGGGGAATTTGCCGATTGCTGTTCTATAGTTCTCTAATATTGAACAAGTTACAGCCGCAATGCATCACTCATCTTGTCCAGAATACGAGTTTTCGCTATTTTCACCTTGCGATAATCCTTCGAGTTGTACATATTTATGCGGAAACAGCTGAGGAAAATCATGGCTCGCTTGGAAAAGGTGGATCGCGTTCTGGTCAGTCTTCGTCAGATCATTCGGGCGCTGGACTCGCATTCGCGGCAGCTTTCTCAAGATCACGGACTGACCGTTCCGCAGCTCGTTCTGCTGAAAGAGATCGGGCGATGCGGGAGCGTCTCGGTGGGAGATCTGGCCCGCGAAGTCAGCCTCAGCCAAGCCACCGTGACCAGCATCCTCGACCGTCTGGAGCAGCGGCAATTGATGACCCGCAAACGCGGCGAGAGCGACAAGCGTTTGGTGTACGTGCAGCTCACGATGCAGGGCAAGACCGTTCTGGCCGGCGCGCCGCCCCTTTTACAGGAACAATTCGTCGAGTCGTTCGAGAACCTCAAAGACTGGGAGCAGTCGCTCATTCTCTCTTCGCTCGAACGAGTCGCCGACATGATGGGGATCATGGATGAAGGGGCGGCTCCGATGCTCACGATCGGTTCCATCAGCCCCTCCGATTCCCCGTCGCCTCCCCGGTCATGATACAGCGACGTTCATCCCCCATACTCGAAACGAAAGCTACCGGAATCACATTATGACTCACCCGAACGTCAAATATCTTAAGATCGTCAGCAATGAGCGGTTCCCGACTTGGGCGACGCGCGATCAGGTCGCGCAGTTTTTCCATGAGACGATGAAACCGTATCACGATTCCATCGCCGACGTCAACCGCGCGCTCGATTATGCCTTTTCCAAAGAGAAGGGCGAGGGCGGGTTCCTAATGCTCCAGCAAGTGGACGGGCAACTGGCGGGTGCCCTGCTCATGCTGAACACCGGCATGAAGGGATATGTTCCCGAGAATCTGCTGCTGTTCGTGACGGTGGCGCCGGAAATGCGGGGCAAGGGTCTCGGCGCGGCGTTGGTGAAACATTGTATTGATGAATGTGACGGCAACGTCAAGCTGCACGTCGAGTACGATAATCCCGCCAAGCGGCTCTATGAACGGCTGGGCTTTACTGCCAAATACGCGGAAATGAGGTACCTTC
Source organism: bacterium (assembly GCA_018812265.1). Lineage (GTDB taxonomy): Bacteria > Electryoneota > RPQS01 > RPQS01 > RPQS01 > JAHJDG01. Next base: position 35,090 of record JAHJDG010000029.1, read on the forward strand.
GGTGAATCGGATTACCATCCATCTCGAAGCGCTCCGTCACAACATCGGCCAAGTTCACCGCTGGATGGAAGGGCACGGGGCGAGCTGGACGCTGGTGACCAAGGTTCTGTGCGGACATACCGACACGCTGAAAGCCCTGCAGACCATCGGCGTTCGTTGCATGGGCGATACGCGGCTTTCTAATCTACGGGCCATCGAGCGGACGGTGCCCGATCTCGAAGCGTGGTATCTCCGTCCGCCGAGTCTTTCAGACATCGGTGAGATCGTACGTCTCACGGACGCCAGTCTGAACTCGGAGCGTAAGATCATCGAGGCCCTCGATGCCGAAGCCGGGCGACAGGGGAAGACGCACAGTATCGTGGTGATGATTGAGCTGGGGGACCTGCGTGAAGGAATCCTGCCAAGCTCGCTGGTGGAGTTTTACGACGCAATCCTGCATTTGCCTAACATTCGGATGCTGGGTGTGGGAGCGAACATCGGTTGCCTGTCGGGAACGGTGCCCAACGTTGATTTATTGACTCAACTTGTTCTCTACCGCGAACTTCTCGAGCTGAAGTTCGAACGGCAGCTTCCGATGATTTCCGCCGGATCGAGTCTTCTGCTTCCGCTTCTGCTGAAGGGTCAGATTCCCAAAGCGATTAATCACTTTCGGATCGGCGAGGCGGTGTTTCTCGGCAGTAATCTCGTGAACGGCGGGACGCTGGAAGGACTCCGCGCCGATGCCATCCAGCTCGAAGCGGAGGTGGTGGAGATCAAGGAGAAGAGTCTGGTGCCGGTGGGGGAAACCTCATCGGTCACGCCGTTCGAGGCCATCACACCCGAGGACACGGCTCCCGGACAGCGCGGCTACCGGGCGATTGTAGCCGTCGGGCAGCTCGATACCGACGTGACCGGACTGACGCCGATCAATCCGCGGTTCAAGATCGCCGGCGCGAGCAGCGATCTGACTGTGGTCAACGTGGGAGACGACACGAGCGGATTGAGGATCGGCGACAGCATCTCGTTTCACGTCAACTACGCCGCATTGGTTCGCCTCATGAGCGGACCCTACATAGATCGCGTCGTGATTCCGGGAGTGGAGGAATTCACCAGCGGCTTTTCCGGTGAGAGCCGTGTGGACGTTCCGCCGATTCTCGATTCCATCGAACCGGTTCCCTCGGTAAAGCGAGACGGCTGAAGCGAAATCGGAACAGGAGAATTGCGTCTCATACAAGGAGGTTGGCATTAATCCGGTCTGGATTCAGTGGGGAATTATTTTTGCCTACATGGCCTTCATCTTCGGGAAGGGAATGCTGAAGGTCCGGCGAATCCGCGACTCCGACGATTTTCTGGTGGCCGGCCGCAACGTGGGCTGGCTGCTTCTTTTTGCCACCATGGGAGCGACCGTCATCGGCGGCGGCTACTCCGTGGGAGCGGTGGGCAAGACCTACGAGTGGGGCGTGCTCATGCTCATCGTGTCCACCGGCGGCTATCTCCATTTTATTTTCTCGGGTCTGGTGGTGGCGCCCAAGTTCCGCGAAGCGAATCTCTACACCGTGGCCGGATATTTCGGCTATCGCTTCGGCGAAGGGCCCCGCTTCGTGATCCTCGTTCTCTCGCTGCTCTTTTCGGTATTCATCATCGCCGCGCAAATGGCCGCCTTCGGGACCGTGCTCTCGGCGATTCTGCCCAGCTTCACGGAAGCGCAAATTGACTTGCGGTGGGCCATCTTGATCGGCGGCTTGCTGGTGGTGATCTACAGCACGGCCGGGGGTCTGCTGGCCGTCATCTACACCGACATCTATCAATTCATCATTCTGTTCGCCGGATTCCTTCTGACGCTCGCGTTCGCGCTGCCCGACATGCTTCCCCGCTGGAGCGAGATCACGGCTCGGGTTCCCGCCGATTTCTTCCGATTCGAGGGCGGGAAAGGGATCGCGTTTCTGGTGACCACGTTTCTGGCGTTTCTGCTGGGCGAGACGTTTGCCCCCGGCTACGCCACCCGCTACTGCATCGGCCGCGACGTTCAGCATACTCGCTGGGGAATCGCCGGAGTCGGATTCTTCCTCGCACTGACGTTTCCGGCGATCCTGTTTTTCATCGCACTCTACGGCCGCGTTCACTTTCCGAATATCGAACCGCAGCAAGCCCTGCCGTTCGTCATTCAGAGTCTGCACAATCCGTGGGTGGCGGGACTGATGATCGCCGCGCTGCTCAGTGCCGTGATGTCTTCGGCCGACTCCGCATTGAATTCGTCCACCGCCATTTTCGTTAAAGACCTGTTCGAGCATCAGCTCGGTTGGAGCCACAAAGGAGACCGCTATCTTCTGCGGCTGGCGCGCATCTGTTCGGCGATTCTGGGAGTGGTGGCGATTGTCATAGCGATTCTCTGGTCGGACATCATCGAGCTGTTGCTTTTCACCTACCACGTCTGGGCGCCCGCCGTGATCGTTCCCGTCACCGTCGGCGCGCTGACCAAAGACCGCTCGCGGGCGATGCTGGTCAGCGTGTTTGCCTCCATGATCGTCGCCACCGTCGTCACCACGGTCTATCGTGTCACTCCCTATGCCGAGAACTTCGATCCGGCGGTTTTCGGAGTCGGAGTTTCCGCGCTGACCTACTTTGCGCTGCGGCTCTATTTCCGCATCTCACCTCCCCGTTCCTCTGAGAGTCCCCACCGGGGGTAGAATGCCCGCCGAGCCGGGCGTCCGGAATCTATTTCCCGCCGAGTCGGGCGTCCTCGCCCGGCCGGAACCTACCTCATCAGCACGATCTTCCGCGTTGCCTGAAACGTTCCGCTTTCCATCCGCACGAAATAGACTCCGCTCGGCAACTCGCGCGCATCGAACGTGACTCTATGATTGCCCGCGCTGCGCTTTTCGTCCACGAGGGTTTGAATCCACCGCCCTCCCACGTCATACACGGCAACCCGCACGGCTCCCGCTTCGAGTAGTGAAAACGAAATCGTCGTCGAGGGATTGAACGGATTCGGATACACCGACAGCGAGTAAGACGACGGGACCGCGACAAGATCGAGCGCCGTAGCCGAGACCATCATCTCGCGGTGTTCGGCACGACTACCGTTCAAGTCCACGTCGGCAAGGTAGTACCAGTAGGTCTGGCCGGGATTCACGTCCGTGTCCGTGTATTCGTAGCCCTGTTCGGTGGCCGAGTTTCCCTGCGACGGCAGAACCGCAATCCGTATGAATTCTCCCTCCGCCCGTTCTCCGCGCAAAATCTCGAAGCGGTCGTTGTTGGTTTCAGAGGCGGTGGAAAAGGAAACGCGTATGCCTTGCGCGCTGGCGACGGCATCGAAGGAAATCAGTTCGACGGGCAATGGGCCGTCCACTTCGCCCGAACTGTCTCCGACAATCCAAGTCACCACATCACTGCACCACGGATGCGACAGCGTGAACGTGTCGAGTATTCCAGAGGTCAGTGGAATCAAGCTCGTGAAGACAATCGAGTCCGGGTAGTTGATGGCTGTCCAGTGAGATCCGGCTGGACCCGTCACTGATCCGACGGTGCCGGGGCAGAAATCCGTGAATTTAAACTGTGATATCGCACCGCTGATCCAGTTCAAACGATAATCCCAATCTGGGGGGCCGGGCGAAATCAAGGTCACATAGCCTACATTTGGATACTCCGGCTCCGTCTTCACAAGATAGAAATCAGTCGTGTACGAATCGAGATAATAGATGGATCCCGCCACGACATAGCCTCCGTCATCAGTTGGCGAAGTGGAACGTGCCACATCGTAGCCATTCCCCCCGTAAGTGCGCGTCCAGAGCGTGTCTCCTTGGCTATTCGTCTTCACAAGATAGAAGTCACGGACGCCCGCACCGAAGGACGCAGTGTATCCCGCCACGATATAACCTCCATCGAATGCCTGTTGAACAGAATAGGCTTCTTCAGAGTCGCTCCCTCCATATATGCGTGTCCACTGTGTGTTCCCCTCACTATCCGTCTTCACCAAATAGAAATCCTGCGAGTACGCTCCGAAAGAGTCGGTCCATCCCGCCATGATATAACCTCCATCGTCTGTCTGTTGAACGGAATACGCCTCATCATACCGGCTTCCCCCATAGGTACGTGTCCATAGCGTGTCCCCTTGACTGTCTGTTTTCACCAGATAGAAATCAAGGTAAATCCCGCCGACAGATCTGGTAGATCCAGCAACGATATAGCCGCCATCGGTGGTTTGCTGAATGGAATAAGCCATATCGTAGTCACTTCCCCCGTAAGTACGCGTCCACAGCGTGTCCCCTTGACCGTTTGTCTTCACTACCTGGAAATTAGGGGAACTGGGAGTCCCCGCGCCGAAAGAAGCAGTGTATCCCGCCAAAATGTAGCCGCCGTCGGTAGTCGGCTGAATGGAACGGGCAATATCGTAGCTACTCCCCCCGTAAGTGCGCGTCCACAGTGTATCGCCTTGGCCGTTCGTCTTTACCAGATAGAAATCATAGTCACCGGCACCGAAAGAAGTGGTCCATCCCGCTACGGCATAACCTCCATCGGCGGTCTGGCGAATTGAATAGGCCTCTTCAGAGTTGCTCCCCCCATACGTGTGCGTCCACAGCGTGTCGCCTTGGCTGTCCGTCTTCACCAGATAGAAATCAACTTCGCCTTCACCGAGAGGCTCTGTGCATCCCGCCACGATGTAGCCTCCGTCAGTGGTCTGTTGAACAGAATGAGCCTCGTCATACCAGCTTCCTCCATAGGTATGCGTCCACAGCGTATCAGGTGCTTGGGCGAACGAGGAGATCATCGTTGCGAACAGCGACAAAGATACAAGAGCGCATCCCAAAAACATCAGAGGGGAATGCGTGATTTCTCCCGGTGGTGACTCTCCAGAGTCACCCCTCCACCACCTTGCTG
>JAHJDG010000030.1 GCA_018812265.1 bacterium
CACTTCATCTCCGGCTACACGGCCAAAATGGCGGGAACCGAAAAAGGACTCGGTCAGGAACCGAAAGCGGTGTTCTCGGCCTGCTTCGGTGCTCCGTTCATGCCGCTTTCTCCAACGTCCTATGCCAACCTCCTCGGCGAGAAAATCCGCAAGCACGGTGTGAACTGCTGGCTCATTAATACAGGTTGGACGGGCGGCCCCTTCGGCGTGGGCAAACGTATCTCTATCGCCCATACGCGCGCAATCGTCAAGGCGGCTCTTTCCGGCGCTCTCGACAAAGTACCCACTCGGAAAGACCCGATCTTCAAGGTCGAGGTGCCACAAAGTTGTCCAGGAGTTCCTGAAAAAATCCTGCGTCCCGCCGAGACCTGGCCGAACGCCGCCGACTATGAGAATAAGGCGCGGAAACTGGCGGAGGACTTCCACAAGAATTTCGAGGCCTACGCCGTCGACGCCGGCCCGGAGATTGCTGCCGCCGGCCCAACCGGGTCGTAATTGCCATCAGCCCGTTGATTCGCCCGGCTGCAAAAAACGGTTGATCTTGATTGGAGAAATGCCTATTTTCGAGTGTGTTGCCTGAACCTCACACCGGTTCGCCTGATCGAAAGCTCACGGGCTGATTTCCGATGATTTCCGTCACTTCCTAACTAACAGATACCTCGCGTCCCCGTTGTTCCTCCGGCAACGGGGACTTTTGTTCCGGATTCCGCCCGAAACCTTGGATTGCCCATGAATGTAGTGAACACCCCCGTCTTCGGTCTGGTTCTCTACCTGGCGGCGGTGCTCGTCGTGGGAGCCCTACGTGGGGGATGAATCGCACCAAAGAAGATTTCATCATCGGCACGCTCCGCGGCAAACCAGGAGTCGTGTCGGACGATCATTGAGAATTCACATCAACCAACTTCAGCGCAAACATGAAAAACCAAGACCCCCATTCGAGCTGGATTCCCGGCTCACCCCAAATCAAGCACGTCGTGTTCGATCTCGACGTTGATTTCGACAGTCACGCGCTTGCCGGAAGCGCCGTCTATCGCTTCAACGCTCCGCTCAGTGTGTCGCTCGTTCTTGACACGCGCAGTCTGAAAATCCGTCGCGTCACGACCGACACCGGAGTGGAACTCGGCTGGAAACTCGGCGAGGAAAACTACCTCGGCCAGGTGCTCACCGTTCAGGATACGTCGGGACTATCCTCCATCCGCATTGAGTACTCCACCTCCCCCGATACGCCCGCTCTGCAATGGCTGGCTCCCGAGCAAACGGCGGGAAAGAAGCATCCCTACGTATTCAGTCAGTGTCAGGCGATTCTGGCCCGCTCCGTTTTTCCCTGTCAAGACACGCCTTCGGTTCGCTTCACGTATCAGGCGACGCTCCGCGTTCCCCGGGGACTCGTAGCCGTCATGGCGGCGCGGCAGGAGGGTAGGGAAGACGCAGGTCGTCACACCGTCTGCAAGTTTCACATGCACCATCCGATTCCATCCTATCTGCTTGCGCTCGCGGCGGGCAATATCGTTTCCGAGAAAATCGGCGCGATTTCCCGCGTGTACGCCGAGCCGGAGAGTCTCAAGGAAGCGGTGTGGGAATTTGCCGAAGTGGAAGGCATGATCACCGGCGCGCAGGAGCTCTTCGGTCCTTATATCTGGGATGAATTCAATCTGCTCCTCATGCCGCCGTCGTTTCCTTATGGAGGGATGGAGAATCCAACGCTCACGTTTCTGACTCCCACGCTCATCGCGGGAGACCGCTCGCTGGTTTCGGTGGTGGCTCACGAACTGGCTCACTCGTGGACGGGCAACCTCGTCACCAACGCCACGTGGGAGGATTTCTGGCTGAACGAAGGCTGGACGGTCTATGCGGAAAGGCGGATCATCGAGCGACTCTATGGAGAAGCAATGGCCAATCTGCAGGCGGTTAGTGGACGTAACGACCTGTTCACGGCTTTCAAGAACTTCGCTGATAAGCAGGAGTACACGAAACTCAAGACCGATCTTTCCGGTATTGATCCCGACGAAGTGTTTTCCTCCGTGCCTTACGAGAAGGGCTTTCTGCTTTTGGTGGCGGTTGAACGCGCCGTTGGTCGCAAGCGATTCGATCCCTTCGTTCGCGCCTACATTGATGATTTCCGCTTCACTTCCATTACCACCGACGTCTTTGAGGACTATCTGAAGCGGCACTTCCCGGACATCGAGCGGAAGGTGAATCTGGCGCAGTGGATTCACGAACCCGGTTTGTCCGAATCGGCTCCCGAGTTCACATCGAGTTTGATTGACGATGTCCGCGCCGCACAAAGACGTTGGAATGCGGGCGAAAGATTGATCGCCGACGTGATTGCCGGCTGGAACGTTCATCAGCGTGTTCTGTTTCTCGATGAACTTCCCCAGCAGATGAGTTCTGAGGATTGCGTACATGTCGAAAAACTGTTCGCAATCGAGACGACCCGCAACTGCGAGATTCTGCTTCCGTGGTACTGTATTGCCGCCGCGAGTACCTACGAAAAGGCGTTCCCGTCCATCCGCGATTTTCTCGGTGTGGTCGGACGCGGGAAATATCTGCGTCCGCTCTATCGCGCACTGCACTCGAATCCCAACACAAAGAAAATGGCCGCCGAGCTCTTCGCTGAATTCCGGCTGCGCTATCATTCGGTGGCACAGGGAGCCGTGCAGCGGATTCTCTCCACGTAACAGAGAACGGGACACCGCGTTTGCGGTGTCCCGTCGGAATCGCGCGTTTTCGGAACTACGTATGTCTACTTTATGGGCCGTGTGGCTTTCGCCAGCCACGCGGCCTCTTTCCTGCTCAAGAAACGCGTCAGCGTACGTCGCACTCGCGAGTGATACGAGTTGAGATAGCGAAGCTCCGCCGGTGTAAGCAGCTTCGTATCAATCAGGTTGCGGTCAATCGGGCAGAGTGTCAGATTCTCGAACGCGAGAAACTTCCGGCCTTTCTGAGACCGTTCCTTATCGGGCACGATGTACACAAGGTTCTCGATACGGATACCGTACTCACCGGCTTTATAGAATCCCGGTTCGTTCGAGCAAATCATTCCCGGTACGAGCGGAGCGCCCGTATCGCGCGTCGGCGAAATGGACTGCGGGCCCTCATGGACGCTCAGATATGAACCCACTCCGTGACCCGTTCCGTGGCCGTAATCGAGTCCGACGTCCCAGAGCGCCTTACGGGCCAGAGTGTCAAGTTGCTTGCCGCTGGTTCCGACCGGAAACGAGGCGGTCGCCAGATGAATATGACCCTTGAGAACGCGCGTGAAATGCTCTTTCTGCTCCCGCGTCGGCCTACCCAGAGCAATCGTGCGCGTGATATCGGTGGTGCCGTCAATGTATTGCGCGCCCGAGTCGAGAACCAGAAGGCCGCGTTTACGAAGCCGAACATCGGTTTCGGGCGTGGCCGAGTAATGGATGATCGCGCCGTGAGCGGCGTACCCGGCAATCGTGTCAAAGCTCAAGCCGCGGAATAATTTGCTGCGGCTGCGAAACCCTTCCAGTTCTTCCGCAGCCGTGATTTCGGTTACAGGCTCGCGGCCAACGGCATTTTCCAGCCAATGGAGGAACCGGACCATCGCCACTCCGTCGCGCACATGAGCGGCTCGCGCGCCGCGCAATTCCGCGGCGTTTTTCGCAGCCTTGAGCGGAGTGATCGGCGACGGTTTGAACTGAATCTTTCCCCGGCTCCGCAGCGAGTTGGCAATCCACTGATTGGTTGTTCCGCCGTCAATCCACCACGGACTCCCGCTCTTCGCCGCGCGTTGTAATGCGGAACCGAACTGCGAATAGTCGCGGATCTGCACGGACGTTCCCAACGCACGCCGGACTTCGGGGCTGATCTTTCGACGATCCACGAATAGCATGGCCGAGCGGTGCGTGACGATCGCATAGGCAATGACCACGGGATTGTGCTGGACGTCCGATCCGCGAACGTTGAAAAGCCACGCGATCTGATCCAAGGCCGCGACGACGTGACCGAGCGCGCCGCCGTCCTTCATGGCTCGCCTGAGCTTGCGGAGTTTAACGGTGACGCTTTCACCGGAGTATCGGAGCGGGTGTACCTGAGCCACTCCGTCCGGAGCCGGCATACGATCCAACCACACAGGATCAATCAGGTTGTCTTCGATGCCGACGAGGATAAGTCCGAAATCATCCAGTTCCTGTCGCAGCTTCTGATAGGCGGCAACGGATAGGACACGCGGATCAACGCCCACACGATTTCCTCGTTTGAGCGTCTTGCTCAACCACATCGTCATGCCGGGCGTTTCGGGCAAGCCGAGTTTCATCAGTTTGATTCCCGATCCGGCGAGCTGCGCATCGGCTTGCAGGAAATACCTTCCGTCCGTCCACAACGCAGCCTTGCGTTCGGTGATGATCACGTCACCCGCCGAGCCGGTGAATCCGCTGATCCACTCGCGCCGCCGCCAGAACTCGGGAACGTATTCGCTCTGATGCGGATCGGTGCTCGGCACCAGATAGGCGTGGACCTTGTATTTCTTCATGAGCCGCCGAAGTGCGGCCAGTCTTTCACGTACATTCATGCGCTCTCTCCAGAGTTTCACGATCATTCCATCTTACCCTTGCCGATGATGAGACGGTCGTACAGCATCAGAATCACGGCGGTGAGCAAACCGAGACCGCCGAAGATGATCCACATGATGTCCGGTCGTCCCGCGTCGCGCGCCAGCGATCCGTAAAGCTCTCCGGAAAGCCGTCCGCCGAAGATATTACCCAATGCCACCGTCCAGAAGTAGAATCCCATGAACATCGCCACCTTCTGCTGCGGGGCGATCCGGCCTACGTATTCCTGGCTCTTGGGCGATGCCGCCATCTCGCCGAATGCGAAGATCGCAATCGCCAAAGTGACCAGCCAGCCGGTGTAGGTCCAGGCGGCCATTCCGATTCCGATCGCTGAGATCACGATGCCGATGACCATAGCCGAGAGCGGGGGAATGAAACCGATCAGGAAGGACACCAGAACCTGAAAGATGACAATCGCTCCCGCGTCCACGTTGATGATGTACTCCGGATTTACCTGTCGGTACGCTTCGGCAAGCTGATGCGCCTCGCCGCGGAGATCGGCGGGCATGGCGAAGGCGATTCCACCCAGCGCGTAGGAAAGCTTCGTTCCGTCAAGCTGACTTCGCTCATCGAAAGCCCAGTTGCCGAGTTTCAGCACCAGTGCCTCGGAAATTCGTCTCTCCTCGGCCGGCAGAGGTCTTGCGCCGCTGGGAGCTTGGGTTCCTCGAGCCGTTTTCACTTGACCGCTGACGAAGACTTCCATCTTTTTCAGGGCCGCATCACGATCCTGTTCAGAGCGAAGCTCACGCACCAGCCCGTCTACCATCGTCTGATCCACAGCCAGCACCGAAACCGGCAGACGGTTCAGGTGCGCGATCAAGGTATCGTTGGGAATGCGCACCTTGAAATGATAGAGCTCCCAGATCATCGGCTTCACCTCGGGAGCCGTCATCCTCACCCGTTGCGGTGAACGAGTAGCCGCCAAGTCGTTGTGCGGAATCGTATCGAGGTCCGCCAGATAGGAACCGTTCTTCAGCGCAGCGATCCGCTCGTCCATGCTCGACCGCGTGTCCGTCGCGAATACTCCCAACTCATTGGCCAGGAGTTCCTCGTTCACGGCCGCGACCACTCGCGCGAAATCATCGCCGAACCATTTGCGCGCGGAGTTCACCATGTCCCGCGTGTCCACGAAATCCCGAATGAACTCGGGATGCGTCAGGAATATCTGATTGAATGAAGTCCAGAATCCCGAGAGAATCAACAGATACAAGGCGAACTTCCAGTTGCCCAGTTTCATCGGAGCGCGCAATCCCTTGGCCGCCTGGCCCGACCTCTTCTCGCGGGCCCGGAGCGGAATATCAAGCAGAAGATTCAGGATAATCCACCCACCGGTGATGAGCGCCATGTCCGTCCACGAGATGTCCCGTCCGGAAATGGCCAGTAGCAGGAGGATACCGAATACCATGATGAAGAATCGGCCGTTCCCCAGCACTTGTACGATCCCGCCGAAGACTTGCCGCAAAGTCCGTTTCTGCCCGCTGGTAGCCTCGGTGGTCGGCTCTTTGTAGAACAGGAGCAGCCAAATGAAATTGCAGGCAATCCAGAACGACGATGCGGCAAACACCCAATCCCAACCGTATCGTACCCGCACGAATCCCGCGACGACCGGGCCAACAAAACCGCCGACGTTCACCATCATGTAGAAGATTCCGAATCCCATCGAGGAATTCGTCTCGTCCGTCGTTCGCGCCACCGTTCCCACGACCACCGGCTTGAAGATGGCCGCCCCGATGGCTACGAACAGGAACGACATGAAGAACGTTCCGAAGGCGGTGAACTGCCCGAGCAGGTAGTAGCCGGGAACCAGCAGTGAGTAGGCGACGATAAACGTCTTCTTGTACCCGAACCGATCACCGAGAGCGCCGAATACCACCGGCAATAGATAGAGGATAAACGGAATGACGCCCTGAAGAATGCCTCGCTGTTCGGAGGTGAATCCCAACGCGCCTTCGCTGACCGAGCCGGTTATATACAGCGATGACACGGCAAAGAAGCCGTACCAGGCCAGCCGCTCGAAGATCTCCATCGTATTGGCCACCCAGAAGCTCTGGGGGAACTTGGAGCGGGTTCGCTTCGTCGGTGCAGTAGACTGATCTGATTGAGGTGTGTGCATGGAACGTTTTCCTGCAACTTATTAGGGAGAATTTATTGGTCGGGAAGGGGACCAAGAACCCAAATATGCCTCGCGAGAGGCGTTCTTGGTGGAGAGATCAGGGAAAGTACCTGTCGAGTGAGTTGCCTACTAATCGCAGAAATCTAACTCATTCTTTTACAAAACGCAAGTCGAAACGAGAAGGGGTATGTCATGGGGTTGTGACGATGCGCCAGTGGTTGCTGTACATATGTGCAATCGGTTGTTCGATGAGCCTCACCATGCTTAAGTCGGATTTCGCATTAACTTGCTGATGCCAACGACCTGCCGATTTGCTTGAATTTCCGTGTGTTGTTTTGTACCTTGAACTGATACATGAAACGCGGCGGACACTTTGGTTGTTTCGGCCAAAGTCCCATGACCTCATAGAAGGCGATGATCTCACGATTCTATCGGCACATTGCACTGCCGATTGTTGACGCTTCGCGCCGAACGGACAGCCTAAGCGCGTTCCGCGAGCTGGACCGGACTCAGTGGCGTACGACTGAAGAGCTCCGGCAGATCCAGCTTGACAGGCTGCGCACACTCCTGATTCATGCGGCGAAGCAGGTACCCTACTACCGTGATCTATTCCGGGAATGCGGATTCGATCCGTCGGCATTGCGCTGCGTCGAAGATCTTTCGGTGGTTCCGCTTCTCACGAAGGATATTATTCGCCGTGAGGCCTCACGTTTGGTCGCCGACAATGCACGGCGGTTCCAGCCTCGTCCGCATCGTTCCGCCGGCACTACCGGTCAGCCCATTGTCATTCAGATGGATCGTCGGCGTCATTCGGTGGCGTGGGCAGACATGTATCGTTGGTGGAGTGCCGGAGGATGGAGACTTGGCGACCGCCAATTCGTCGTCGCCGGCGCCGCCCTGCACCCGCGGCAGATTTCCGGATTCAAGGCCCGGCTCTATTCTAAACTGAACCACTTCGTGGAATACACCTCCTTCGGCCTTTCCTGCGACTTGCTCGATCGGATACTGGATCGCTTGGAAAAGGAGCGGCAACCAATCTTCCTACGCGGTTACGCATCCTCCATCTTCGAGCTGGCCCGTCGAGCCACTGATCGAAATTGGCAGGGCAGCGTGAAAGCAATCTTCACTACCGCCGAGACTCTTTTTCCCGAGCAACGTCGGCTCATCGAACGCGCGCTTAACGGACCGGTCTTCGATCAATGGGGCTGTCGAGACGGAGGAATCAGCGCCTTCGAGTGTGACCATCACCGGGGTCTTCATCTTGCCGTTGAGAACACGGTGGTCGAGATCTGCCGGAACGGTGCACCGTTGCCGCCTGGTGAATCCGGCGACGTCGTGGCCACGGATCTTTTCAGCTTCGCCATGCCTATCATCCGCTACGAAGTAGGCGATGTGGCCACGACGGCAACCGAACTCTGTCCCTGCGGCCGGGGTTTGCCTTTGATCGCATCCGTGCAAGGCCGCGTATCCGGATTCCTGATCGGTTCCAGAGGCCGCCGCATTCACGGCGAGTTCTTTTCCCACGTCTTCTGGGAAGCGTCGTGGGTGAAACACTTTCAGGTCGTTCAAGACGCTCTGGACGAAATTGTCGTCCGTATCGTTCTTAATCGCTCTCCCGAATCAGTCGAGGTGGAAGCGGCGTGCCGCATCATGCAGGAGCACGCCGGACCGGATTGCCGCATTCGCCTCGATTTTGTAGATGAAATTCCGCCCGGCCCTATGGGCAAACGCCAGTTCATTATATGCCGAATTCCGACCCCCTGAACGGGCCCAGCCCCTCGCCCGACAAATCATCTGCGGTTGCGCTGTTTCATGATCCGCGGCTGACGTCGTATCCTTCTGAGCCGCCCTTTGATCCTGCGGATCTTTATCCCGAAAATCCCAGTCGTGGTTGTGTTGCCGCTGGGGCGAATCCTATTTATGCCTATGTGCGTCAGTTGCTGGCCGATTTGGGCTTGGATGCGAAAAACTTCGGATCCGGGCAATGGAATCCATTGTCTGATTTGGTCGCTCCCGGCGGCACCGTGGTCATCAAGCCCAATCTGGTGGATTTGAAACAAGGCTGGATTGCTCTCGGGGGCGAGCGGGTGCTCGATATGGTCACGAATGGATCGGTGCTCCGGCCGCTTATTGACTACGCCTATCATGCGGTGGGACCGAATGGTCGTATTGTCGTCGGGGATGCACCTCTTGTTCATGCCGGTTTTGATGCGATTGTCGAGGGGGCCGGAATCAAACCGATGATGGAAACGTTGTCGGCTCGCGGGATCGCCGTGGAACTGATGGACTTCCGCGAAGAATTTTTCGCGCGCTGGTCGGGCGAACGCTATGAGCTGCCGGGGGATCGTCTCGGGAATAGCGTTCTGGATATTGGAAACCGCAGCGCCCTCGATCCCCTCGATAGCGATCCGCCCGCGCACTACTTCACGCTCGCTGACCAGACCGTTCATCGCACCGAGCCTCAGCGACATCACTTTAAGGGCTGCCACGAGTACTGCATTCCCAACACGATATTGGGATGTGATCTGTTCATCAACGTTCCAAAGCTCAAGACTCACGTCAAGACCGGCGTAACCCTTTCATTGAAAAACTTGATGGGGATCACGCACTACCGCCGCTGGATGCCCCACCATCGAACCGGTGCGCCGCCCGAGGGGGATGAATTCCCCATGGATCCGGGAACGATCCTGCGTCATCGGGAACGGATTCTTCGTCGCGTCAGCAGACTACCCGGCGGTGAGTTGTTCATTCGCATGGCAGCCTACCTCCGCCACAGCACAGCGCGGCTCGTCGGGCACCGCGATCGAACGATCATTCATGGCGGATGGTATGGAAATGACACCCTGTGGCGAACACTGGTTGATCTTAATCGAGTTCTCTTCTACGGCCGACCCGGTGGCCAATTCGTACCGGAGCGCCGAAGCTATCTCTCGATCGTGGATGGCGTCATCGCCGGTGAAGGCAATGGGCCGGTGAAGCCTACGACCAAGCCCGTGGGCGTCCTCGCCGCCTCGATGGATCCCGTTGCGCTTGATACGGTTCTCGCGTGGATCATGGGCTACGAGCCGACCCGTATCCGATTGCTGCAGGGAGCGGCTGCTTCGCGGGATACCCTCTGGCTCGGACATACGGACTTCAACCGTATTGATGTGAAAACCAACATCGAGGATTGGCGTAGTCTCGATCTCGATTTCCGCGAGCCTTTGGGATGGGAAGGTTATCTCAAACGCGGATCCGCGCTGACTCTCGAAATGCAGGAACGGCTCCGCTTCATGGGTCCGGCCGTGCTGCCGTAGGATGTCCATGCCGATGCGCGTCGTCATTACCACTACCCTGAACGCGAATCTCTTCCGCGCCAAGCTCGTGCCCCTCATCCGCGCGCGACCCGACGTCGAGGTTGTCGTCGTCACGGATCGTGAGGGACCGGCGCTTGACCGTGTGCGCTGGATTTGGCCACGCGGGCTGTGGCGATGTTTCGGAAGACTCGGCGGGCGCTGGCTGCTGCTGCTGCGCGAGGTCATGGATCCCCGCACGAAGCTGGTCATGGCCTACAACGTGATCCCTCACGGATTCTTCGCCGTCACGACCGCCCGAATCCGCCGACTGCCGGTCTTCCTCCATCTGATTGCCGGTGCGGCGGATGTTCGCTTCGCGCATAACGTTAAGGTGGCCGACAATCGTCTCATCACCCGCACCCGGAATCCACGTCGGATCGAGAAACTTGCCGAATGGACAATCCGCCGCGCCGCCAAGCTCTGTGTTCCGGGCACCAACACGGAAAATTTCCTCCGCTCACTCGGATTTCCCGCCGAACGCATCGTCCGCCTTCACAGCACGATTGATCCCGAGGTTTTCCACGCACCGGGGGGCGGCGAACGCGATATTGATGTGCTCGTCTCCGCGCAACTTCGCGTGCGGAAACGTCCGGTTTTCACGCTCGAAGTCTTCCGTCGAATTCTCGACGCCCGCCCGAACACCCGCTTCTGCTGGCTCGGCGACGGCCCGATGCAAACCGAATTCGAGGAGGCTCTCGACCGTCTCGGCTTGCGCGACGCCGTCTTGTGGACCACGACCGACGGCGTGGCCGATTACTACCGCCGCGCCCGCATTTTCCTGCTGTGCTCCATGAATGAGGGACTCTCTTTGGCCTGCATGGAAGCGATGGCCTGCGGAATGGTTCCCATTACCACTGATTGCGGGGACATGGCCGAGATCGTTCGTCCCGGCCAAACCGGAGAACTGCTGTCCGTGGCCGCCTCATCAGAGGAGTTTTCCGAGGCTGTTCTTCGCTTGCTCGAGGACTCCGACCTCTGGCAGAATTTCTCCTCCTCATCTCAGGAACTGATCCGGAGTGAGCATAGCTATCCCTCTGCTATCGAGCACTGGCGGGCGCTGCTCGCTCCGTTTGCTGAAAAGGCCAAAGACCTTATCTGAAGTAGCCGAAAGGCCGATATTCGCCGAACAGGGTCGTCTGCCGGAATTTGAATGATCGAAGGTAGTTACATGTCACCGAAAACACACGAGATAGTACAATTATCGCCATTCATAATTATAAACCACCGTAATTCGTATACAGACCGACTTGACTTCCCGGTCAATTTACCCCTACATTAGGAATTAAGCATCCGAAGCCGGTGTGGCCGACCATGAACTGCAAACGAGCTTCTCAAAAGATCGGTTTGACTCTACTGCTGGCGCTGACCGCGACCTGCGCCGTAGTCAACGCCGGTCCTCGCCGCCCGCCTCGTACTCCCGGTCTCGATGAGTGCGATTCCCTCTTTGCCGTAGTCATCCAGCCCGAGGGCGGTACTGTGCGCTTGAGCTGGTACGATATGCCGGGTGTCAGCGAGTGGATCGTGTATCGCGGCACGCGGGCGGACATGTCCGACTGCGAAATCGCCGCGGTCGTTTCCGATACCTGCACGTGGCGGGAGTCCTCTACGGTTATATCCGAGAGGATTCGTCTTTTCTACTGGGTGGCGGCGCGCTGGTTTGGCGGCACGCCCGAAAACTACTCGATCATTGCCGATTTCGAGGAACCGGTTGCGCTGCTGAGCTACTCCATGGATGAAGACCTTGAACCGAGTGCATGGCACCGCATCGTAGACGGCGGCTACAATCCGTACGGATACAGTCTCGAGCTCTACGGCAACACTTGGAAACGTCATCCGATTGACACGGTCTGGCTCGAGGCGGGAACCATCTGGCGAGTGGCGGCCAAGGCGGAGACAATCGGCGAGGGACAGGCGATTGGAATGGCCGACTCCGCCAATGAAATGTGGTACGGTTTGTGGGGTACTGAAGTCAGGCAGCTCGCGTCGTGGAACAACATCTATCAGGGGTGGGAGCCTGCCGGAACATGGGCGTATTTCGATTTGCCGGTGGGGGAAGACTGGATGGGCAGATTTGGCTACTATCCGGCCGTCACCACGCTCCTCTATGCCAATGATTCCGACAACCGACGGGGCGTTTTCCGGATTGACCAGATTCGCGATGTTACCGGCACCATCAGCCTTCCGCCCGATGCGCGTTTCCGCTGGCGCATCACCGGGTATCCGCATCCCGATACGATGGAGGTCGCTTTCTGCTCGATGGGTTGTGATCCCGAAGGTCCCCTCTATCGGCACTTCTGGTCCTTGGGTGATGGCACCTTCTCCACTCAAGCTCATCCGGTTCATCGCTTTCCCGCACGCGGAGTGTTTTCCGTGGCTCTCAGTATTCGCGATACATCCAACCGGGTGGACTGGATTGTACAGGAGGTGGCCGACACCGTTGCCGATGCCAGCCGCCGGATTACCGCGCTGTTCGGCGGAGACGTGATGATGGCCCGCCGCTATGAGGAAGCGGGAGGGATCATCCCTACTCGCGGCGTCAACGCCATTTTCGAGAATATCCGCCCGCTGGTCTCGTCCGTAGAACTTGCCATGTGCAATCTTGAGTGCCCGCTCACCAACGCGACCGAGCACCATCCCACCAAGATGTACTATTTCAAGGGTCGTCCCGAATACGTGGAAGGGCTAACGTTCGCGGGCTTCGACTACTGCGCGCTGGCCAACAATCACACCTATGATTATCTCGATTCGGGCATGTTCCAGACCATGCACGTGCTCGATTCGGTCGGACTCCTGCATTCCGGCTGCGGAGAGACCGACGGGATCGCCCGGCAGCCCGTCTTCTTCAGCCTGAATGGTCTGTCCGTTGCCATCGTATCCTTCTGCAATCGCGACGGCTCGTGGGACAATGAACAACCCTTCCTCGGCGCTGGGCCGTCGCGTCCGGGCTTCGCCATGTGGAACCGGCCCAACATGGAGCAGGCCATTCCCGCGCTCCGCGATGAAGCCGACGTCGTGATCGTCCAGGTGCATTCGGGATTCGAATATGCCACTGAGCCTCCCTACCTCAGCCAACCGGACAACGACCGAGCCGAATGGGATGAAGTCATCTCAGCGGTGATTCCCGATACCAGCGACGTGGACCTTCGCCGCTACGCCATTGATCTGGGCGCGGACCTTGTGGTCAATCACCATCCGCATGTGATCCAGGGCTGCGAGTTCTACGACGGCAGGCTGATCGCGCATAGCATGGGCAACTTCGCTTTCGACCAGTACCTCTCCGAGACGTTCTTCACCATGGCAATCAAGACTCAGCTCGTCGGAGGCGTGGGAGCGACCGGATTCGTGATGCATCCGGTCTTCATTGACCGCTACATCCCCGGCCCCGCCCGCGGCGAATTGGGGGGAGCCATTATTGACTATGTGGCCGATCTTTCGCGTCCGATGAATACCTGGGTCATGCGCGCGCCCGAGGCTGACACGGCGCGGATTATCCCGGCAGGCAATCGAGCCAGTTGTCAGAGGCAAGACTACGGAGCCGAACTACGATTGGAGAATCGAAGTGGATTGGCGATTTCCGCCCCGTTCCGATTGGAGGGAGGTGGCTATCTTACACGGATGTCTCTGGATAGCATGAACATGCAGTTCCGGGTGGGTCGGGAATTGTTGTGGTATGGCAACATGGAGGATGAGGGGGCTACCCCGTGGGACTTGAATAGCAACTTTGAACGGTATGATACGCAGCTTGTCTGCCGGGGTGAACGGAGCCTGCGCTTGAACCGAGCCGGTGGGGGGAACAATAGCGTCAGCACAAATCTGCTCAATCGCTGGCCGTGGACGGCTGGCTCTTACACCATGTCCGGCTTTGCGAGGGGTGAAAATACACGTGAGGTAAGACTTGAAGTTCGCTTCTGGAACCAGCGGACGGGCGGGGTTTTAGTGAATACGCAACTGATTGGCGAAGAGCTCAGCGGATTGTTTTTTTGGAAGCAGTCGTGGGACGACGTCGTCCGACCGGAGGGGGGCTGGTACTACGATGTCCGGGTCAACTTGCGATCCCCTGCGTCCGGCGAGGGATTCGCCTGGTTCGATGATTTGGCCTTGATTCGGTGGGAGGATTGGCAATCGGGGATGGCTGAACTTCCCTTTCCCAATAATCTGACCTACGTTCAGGTACGTGGGCCGGAAGACTCCGAAAGTGCCCCGATCTCCTACCGCAGGGAATGGTACTATCCGATTGACATCGGAGGCGGTAGTCCGGATTAGTGGCGGTTGCTGTCCGCGATCATGGTTTTCGGAAGAGAAAAGCCGACAGTCCCGTAAGTGAAGCACTGCCAATCAGGGCGGCCAGAAGTACGGTCCACCAGATACCCTCTTGGCCGCCGCTTTCTTCCATCGCGGCTGCTCGGGCCGGCTTGGCCAGAACAAGGTACTGCCGGCCGCTGGTCTTGACCCGATATACCAGAGCATGATTCTTCCCGCTATCCGCAGTAGACTCCACAAATAGCGACTTTCCCGGCTCAAGCAGTTTGATGGCCTCCGCCTGCGGCCTGAATTCCGAAACCATCGCCACTACTTCCCCCGCGCTTTGCCGCAGTCGAATCGTTGTCCCGAGGGCTTTCTCCCACTCACCGGGTATGGCCGGCTGTCCGAAGGAGGGCGGAATGCGGCTCAGACAGAAGTACTCGATCAGCCGCACTTCCCGGAGCAGCCACTCTTGAGCCATGCTTCCCCCCCCCGCACTTTCAGACGGATGCGCGAAGTGAATGCCCGTCAGAAGCGAAGCCACACCCACCACCACGAACGAGACCAAAAAGACCACTACAAGTCGTTTCATAGGTCAACACCACTTTCTTTGGCTGCCACAAGAAACGGCTTCCATCCGACAATTGCAAACGAATCTCGGATTGACGCGCAACTTTTCAAAGGCATTAATCGTACAATGAGCACGGACGGATCCATTCTGCTTCCTTTCAAGGGTATTCTGCCGAGGATTCATCCGACCGCCTGGATCGCTCCCGGCGCGGTGGTCATCGGAGACACGGAAATCGGCGCCGAGTCCTCGGTGTGGTTTGGCTGCGTTATTCGCGGTGACGTGAACTTCGCCCGCATCGGCAGCCGCGTGAATATCCAGGACGGCGCCATCTGTCACGTCAATCACGATGAGTTTTCTCTCGTCATCGAGGATAGCGTTTCGGTCGGGCATTGCGTGATGCTTCACGGCTGCCGACTCGAGCGAGGTTGTCTGATAGGCATCGGTGCGCGGATTCTCGACGGTGTGGTGGTGGGAAGCGAGAGTCTGGTGGCCGCGGGTTCGGTGGTTCGCGAAGGCACCATCATTCCCGCCGGCGAACTCTGGGCCGGCATCCCCGCCGTCAAGAAACGCGATCTGACGCCGGAAGCCCGCCGCGAGATCTTGGCCACCGCCGATCACTACGTGCAATACCGTCTCCATTATATGGAGAAGTGATTTCGCACGGTCAAGCCGGCCCCCAAAAGAAACGCTTGTTCGCCATCGCTATTCACATAACACAGGTTATCGCCGCATCATGAATCAGTCTTCCGGCCAGCCCACCAGTACGGGCACCGTGAAATGGTTCTCTATGAAAAAAGGATTCGGTTTCATCGAGGCGGAGAACGGAGAAGAAGTATTCGTTCACTATTCCTCGATTACCGGCCGCGGCTATCGGGTGTTGCAGCCCGGTGACCGCGTCAGCTTCGAGAAAGTCCCGGGTCCCAAAGGTCAACAGGCTTTCCACGTCGTGGTATTGAGTCCGCAATAGTTCCGCGTTTCTTTCGCGCGAAGGGTCGCCTGCCAAAGCAGGTGACCCTTTCTGTTTTGTATATTGTGGGGGCAGAGATTTTGCACGATTCCGCTGGCTGTACGGCTGATTACGATTTGACGTTGACGCTTGGCAACACCGATGAACCTCTTCCCGCGATTCATTCCTTTGATACTCCTGCTGGTCACGCTTTCCGGACGGGCCGCCACCGTCGTCGTGGACTCGGCGGGACCGTTCCGCGCGCAAGTTGAACTGATCTCGCAAGAGCCCCACGATCTGGTCATCGAGCTGCGGATCGGTTCCGTGCAGGTGGACTCGCTCCAGGTTGCCGGACGGTTGTGGACGGCAATTTCGATCGCGGGCATGGGTCTCGCTTCGGAAAGTGGTATGCCCGAGCTGCCTCAGCACTCCCTATGGCTGCGAGTGGCTTCCACCGAGCCTGAGCTCAGCATCATCGAAGACCAGACCGCGCGTTTCGAGTGGGCGGCGATTCAACCGGCACCGGAAGTAATGAATCGTCTGCCCGAAGTCGAGATCCGCCGGATTCCCGATCCCGCTGCATATCGTGCTACAACTGTCTATCCCGAGTCTCCGGTGACCGTCACCGTGCGGGGTGACGTGGGCAAGAGTCGCGTCGCGCTGCTCACGTTCCATCCGGTTCAGTACCGCGCGCGCACTCAAGACTATGTCGTGCATACTCGGCTCCGGGTTCGTTTGTCCGGTCGAGAGCGAGGTTCGCTCGATCAATCGGTTGGTGTTCCCCGCGCCACCCGAGATTTGCTCGCGAGGCTGGTGCTGAATCCCGCTCCCGACGAAACCACCGACGTTCCGGTCTCGCCGCGCCTGCTGATCTTCACCGAGCCGCAGTTTGTTTCCGCGCTTCAGCCGTTTGTCGAGTGGAAACGACGCTCGGGGCTGCCGGTGCGAACCGTCATCTACTCGGAGGTCGCGTCCGGCGCAGCTTCACTCCAAGCCTTCATCCGCCGCTTCGCCGACAGTCTCGATACTCCTCCGGAATTTGTTCTCATCGTCGGAGACGTGGACGTCATCCCTCCGTTCTACGGTGTGGCCGGCAGTCTGACCGATCATCCCTACAGTCTACTCACCAACACCGACTACCTGCCCGATCTCTCCGTCGGCCGGATTCCCTGTCAGAACGTGCAAGGCTGTTCGGACTGGGTACAGCGGGTGCTGAGCTACGAACGTGATGCCGTCACGGCGAGTCACACCGGATCTGTCTTTGCCAGTGCTCATGCTCTCGATCCGCAACACGGAATATATGTTCGCTCTCTCTTCGAACGTCGCGGCATGACAGTGGATCGCCTCCAGCAGCCCGAGAGCAGCGCACTCTCCCTATTGCTCGGCTCGCTGAACGCGGGCCGCCAATGGGTGTTCTACATCGGTCACGGCTACTCGCAAGCGTGGTCGTCCGTGCAACCATATTTCACCAACACCTCGGTCGGCCAAGTGACGGCGGAGAGCACTCCGATTGTGATTTCGGTCGCCTGCGAGACCGCCGACCTCGATTACCCCGGAATGTCCATTGCCGAGTACTGGCTAGCCCGGCAAGGCCATCGCGGGCCGTTGGCCTATTTCGGCGCAACCGAGAGCACCGCCTTCTTCCGCTCCGACACCATCGGCATCGGAGCGCTCCGCGCGATCTTCGAGAGCGGATGCGATCGCCTCGGAATCGCTGCCGATCTCGGCCGCTTCGAGTGCGTTCAGTGTTTCCCGCAAGCTCCGGGCGGGCTGACGGAGGAGACCGTTCAGCAGTTCATCCTGCTGGGCGATCCGTCGCTGCGAGTGTTCACGGCTCAGCCGCTCGCGCTGAATGTCCTCTTTCCCTCGGTCGTGCATGCCAGCGAAGACGGATTCACCGTTTCGGTATCGCAGGACAATCGTCCGCTTCGCAACGCAACGGTCTGCGTCTCGGGCGACTCGACGAGCTTCTATCGGGTGCTGCAAACCGACGTCAATGGTATGGTCCGATGCTCGAATCTGCCGACCGATCCCTGCCGGCTGCGCGTCGTCGTGACGGCGGCGAACAGCGTACCGTATCAAGGAAGTATCACGGTGGTTTCCGGATCTGCCCCCTTCCTCAGCGTAGTTGGTCTTCGCGTGTTCGATGAGGCGGGCGATGACGACGGTCACGCCGACCGTTCGGAATCGTGCGAACTCCGAATCTCGGTTGTCAATCGCGGCCGGACTCCTTCCCAGTCTGGAACCGCGGACATCCTGCCGCCCCAGTGCCTTGATTTCTCGACGCTCAGTCTCGCTCTGCCCGTCGTAGCGGGCGGTGACACGGTGAATCTCGATCCCGTATCCGTGACGGTATGCGACTCGGCCAGTGATCAGAGCGTAGCCATGATTCGGATTCGATTCCGGCAGCTTGGCGACACGACCGAGGATGTTGTGCCGCTCACCCTCCACGCGCCGCTGATGGAGTACCGGGGTAGAGAGGTGGAGGTGGACACGGCGGAAAGCGGCGAGCTTGTGCTGTCCACGGATTTGCGCTTCACAAATAGCGGCAGCGACCGCGCCGTTGCTCTCTCCTGTTCGTTGCTTTCTCTGCCGTCGGAGATTCAATTCGTGCGAATGGAACCTCCGGTAGCGATTGCCATGCCCGGTGACACAATGGAGTTCACCGCGCTGCTCTCGGCAGCGAGCACTCTGCCGCGCGGCTTTCCGCTCTCCTTCGGTTATCGGATTTCCGGCACCAACGTTCCCGCGCAGACCGGCAGTGACGTACTGCGAGTCGGTCAGGTGCCCGTCTATCTGTATGAGGTAGACTTGATTCCGCAGCAAGTGGACGGAGTGGCGGCGGCTCTGACTTCCCTCGGCATCGAGTTCGAGCGAGGGGACGTGTTGCCTCAAGACCTCTTCCGCTTTACTTCGGTGTGGGTGTTCTGCGGCACTTGTCCCAACGCCTGGCCACTGCCTTCGGTGGATGCTTCGCGATTGGCCGGGTACTTGGACGGCGGGGGGCAATGCTATCTCGAGGGCGGCGACTTCTGGGCCTATGACACACCGACGAGCTTGCATCCCTACTTCCGCATCAACGGCCTGAGCGATGGTTCTTCGAATGCGGGACCCGTCGTCGGGCGGGAGAGTACCCTCTGTCGGGGGATGCGCTTCGAATACGTCGGAGAAAACAACTTCATTGACCAGCTTGCGCCGGGCGATGGGGCGGAGGTGTGGCTGCGAAATAATCGAACCGGAGCCGGCTACGCGGTGTGCATTGCCTATGATGGCGGTAGCTACCGAACCGTCGGCAGCTCCATTGAACTCGGCGCGCTTGCCGATTCTCTCTTTCCATCCACAAGAGTGAATCTCTTTCATGCGATCGCCCAGTGGTTCGGAATCGTGAGTCGCACCGATGTTTTCCCGCCCGTGATCGAACATACTCCCGTGACCGTATACACCCGGCCGAATTTCCCGATCCCCATCGGGGCGGATATTCAGGATGCCAGCGGAGTCGCGAGCGCCGAGATCGAGTATCGTCGCAATGGCGGAGCGTCGCAAACTGCGCTCATGTCCCTTCAGGATGGCGTGTACACGGGAGAACTCGCCGGAGCGCCTTTCGGATTCGTAATCAGCTATCGAATCCGGGCCACCGACGCCAGCACAAATGCCAATACAACCGCCACTGCCGAATACTCGCTGCGAATCGTGGCGCGACCGAATCTGTGTCTTCACACACAGTTCAACACCTCGCATCGTGTGCAGCTCATTCCCCGCGTGCAGGCGGGCGAGGGCTGCTCGTGGTCGGTGACGAACTATCCCGAAGACGTCCCCGTTCTGGAACTCCACGGCCGGAGAGGAAACGCGATCTCCTACACGACAGAAGCCTTCGATTGCTCAAGCCTGCAATCGGTCCAGCTTGCCTTCGGGCATTATCTCCGCGAAGCGACTCCGGCCGAGGGAACTCTGGCCCGTGTCCTCGGAAGCACCGACGGAGGAGTCACCTTCCCCTACACGGCTTGGGAAAAGGAGCAACGGGGAGGAGGAGTTCTCCTCGAAGGAAACACCGTCATTTCCGAACTGGCATGGGCGGCCGGACAGTCGAACGTCGTACTCAAGTTCGAGTATTTGGGAAACTGGTACTGGCGTCTCCGTGACATCATCGTCGCCGGCACCACGGTTCCCATCTTCGCGCCCATCCGCGACCTGACCATATCTCCTGCGCCGCCCGGAGTGCTGCTTTTATGGGGCGCGGTGCCGGGAGTCGTTCGTTACGACGTCCTCGGCACAATAGGCGAGCGCCGTGATTCCGGATGGGAAGTGATTGCCCGAACGAATGACACTCTATTCCACGATGTTGATATCCCCTTTACGGTCAGGTACTATACCGTACGGGGAGTCATCGAGGAGAGCATCCCACCTCCCGGCTGGGCGATCCCGTTGAATCCGGTTCTGGGAAACGGTCAGTTGCGGATGCCGGACCTGATCTGGAATCGCAAGCTCGGAGCCGTAAATCCAAGATGAAGGAACATACGCGCGGATGAGTATCACCTGGGCTGCCTCTGCGGCAGCCTATTTATATGGGTAGAAAACATCACTTGATTGTTGACCGGAACATTCGTATAGTATTTATTCAATAGACCCAGTGTAATGAGAATGTAACCACATGAAAAACATACTATTCCTCTTGATCGCCGCCGGGACGCTTTACGCCGCCCCGCGCTGGCCAAATACATGGGATACTACCTATCCGCCCATCCCACATTCGGAGCGGTCGCGCTTACCGTCCGCACTCGACGAGGATCCGTTCCATTTTTACGATGCCCTGAAATACGAGTGTCACCTCAGTCTCGATTTCGCGAATACGGAGATTTCCGGTTTCGTGATTCTGCAGATCGTCGCCGACGAACAAGCCCTGAATTGCATTGATCTTCGCTTCACCCAATCGCTGACCATTGATTCCGTCCGGACGGACCGCGACGACGTTACCGCCACCCATACGACCGATGGCTTGGACAGCCTGCAAATCCTGCTGGTTCCTATGCTGTCCTTCGGCGATACGGTTGCTATCGGAATCGCCTATCACGGAAATCCGGCTTCCATAGACGGTTGGGGGGGATTCCGGTGGGCACAACTGGCCGGTTGGCGCCCGCAAATTGCCTTCAGTATGGGAGACGGCTTCGCACTCGACCCACCGCCTTCCAACTACAACTGGCTTCCGTCCTATGCCGATCCCACCGACAAGGTGCTGTGGGAGGCGTGGTTCCGCGTTCCCCAGAACCGGGTCGTTTCCTCCGGCGGCCTGCGCATAGACACTACTCATCACGGAGACGGCACGGTTTCGTGGCACTATCGGCTCGATCAACCCGTATCCACGTATCTCCTGTTCGTGGCCGCTTCCGACTATGTCATCATGACCCAGCGCGAGTCCGGTCCGCTGATCGAGAATTTCGTGTATCCCAGCCGTCAGTCCGTGGCGGAGACTCACTTCTCCAATGTCCCGGCCGTGCTGGACGGTTTCGTCGAACTCTTCGGCCCCTATCCGTTCGAGCGCTTCGGTTTCTGTATGACTCGACTGGGCGATATGGAGCACGCCACCTGCGTAGCCCATGATGATCGTGTCGTGGTGAGTAACCATACCTACGACTGGCTGCTCTTTCACGAGCTATCTCATCAATGGTGGGGAGACTGGGTGACCTGTGGCGATTGGCGGGATCTCTGGATCAATGAGGGCTTCGGCACTTACTGCGAAGCTCTGGCGATGGAGATTCTCTATGGCCGGCAGTCCTATAACGAGTATGTGGTGCAGAATATCTTCGCGCCGGCGCTGTCCACGCCCGAATCTTTTCCCATCTACGATCCGGATTACTATTGGGGCGAGACGGTTTATGAGAAAGGCGCGAGTGTCATGCACATGCTCCGCTGCCTGCTCGGAGATTCCGCGTTCTTCGCGGCTTGGCGCGAATTCGGGCAGGAACATGCGTTCGGCAATGCCGTCACCGCCGATTGGCAGGCCAAACTCGAAGAACACTACGGGGATAGCCTCGGTTGGTTCTTCCAACCGTGGGTGTACGGCGTGCTTTATCCTCAATATCGGGTCACGCTTGACCTCGGTGATGTTGCGTATCTCCACGTTGAGCAGGTACAAGGAACCGGCACCTACTTTCGTATGCCCATAGATCTGCGCGTGATCGGAGTGGAAGGCGATACTTGTGATGTTACCGTTTGGAATGACGCGACCGCGGAGCAAACCTGGTGCCTGCATGACTTACCGGGTGTTGAAGTCTGGCCGGCTTCCGTGCAGATTGACCTCGAGAACAAGATACTGAAGACGGTGACGTATCATATCTTGGGTGTACCGGAAGTGGAAGACGTTGCCCGGCCTCAGGCGTTCAGAATTACATCCGTCTATCCAAATCCGTTTAATCCGCTGGCCGAGATTCTCTTTAATCTGCCTTCGACTTCAGCCGTTCACCTGCGGGTCTTCAATATCGCTGGTCAGGAAATTGCTACACGGGAGCTTGGCCGCTTGGCTGCCGGCTCTCATCGAGTAAACTGGGATGGATCCAACGCGGCCTCCGGGCCGTATCTGTTCTCGCTCGAAACTCCCCGGGAAACCCGAATCGCCAAGGCGATTCTTCTGAAATAGCTACGCTCTGTTCGACACAAGACATCACGGGAGACGAATCCTTCCATGAACAAGTACGTTTATACCTTCGGCAATCGCAAGGCTGAAGGTCGCGCCGACATGAAAGCCCTGCTGGGCGGCAAGGGCGCCAATCTGGCCGAAATGAATCTGCTCGGCATGCCGGTGCCGCCCGGTTTTACGATCACCACCGAAGTGTGCACCTATTACTACGAGCACGACCGTACCTATCCCGAAACGCTGAGGGACGAAGTGAATCGGGCGCTTCAGTACCTCGAGGATCTCACCGGTGCCAAGTTCGGCGATCCGAACAATCCGCTGTTGTTGTCCGTGCGCAGCGGTGCGCGGGCGTCCATGCCGGGAATGATGGACACAATCCTGAATCTCGGCCTTAACGACGAAACCGTGGCCGGTCTCATCGCCCGCAGCGGTGATGCCCGCTTCGTCTATGACTCCTATCGCCGTTTCGTGGCTATGTATGGTGACGTGGTGTTGGAACTCAAACCCGAAACGAAGGAAGAAGAGGATCCGTTCGAGGTTCTGCTCGAACAAAAAAAGCGGCAGGCGGGAGTTCGCATGGACACGGAACTTACCGCCGCCCAGCTCGAGGAGCTCGTCGGTGAGTTCAAATGGATCATTCGCGAGCGGAAAGGAATCGAGTTTCCCGAAGATCCCCAACAACAGATTTGGGGTGCGATCGGCGCGGTATTCGGTTCATGGATGAACGAGCGTGCCATCGTCTATCGCCGGCTGAACAGAATTCCCGTGTCGTGGGGAACGGCCGTTAATGTGCAGGCGATGGTGTTCGGCAATCTCGGTGACAACTGCGCCACTGGTGTGGCTTTCACCCGCGATCCGGCCACCGGCGAAAAATCGTTCTACGGCGAGTTTCTGATCAACGCTCAAGGTGAGGACGTGGTCGCCGGAACGCGAACTCCACAGCAAGTTACGCTGAAGAGTTCGCAAGGTTGGGCGGAGGCCCACAACATTTCCGAGGACGAGCGCAAATCCGCTTACCCGTCGCTGGAAGAGAGAATGCCCGGACCGTGCAAGGAGCTCATTGCAATTGCCGATCGTCTCGAGGCGCACTATCGCGACATGATGGACATCGAGTTCACGATCCAGGACGGCAAACTGTGGATGCTCCAATGCCGGGTCGGAAAGCGTACGGGACTGGCGGCGATTCGGATCGCCGTGGAAATGGTGCGCGAGGGTCTCATTGCTCGCGAGGAAGCGATTGAACGCGTGGATCCGCCGATGCTCAATCAACTGCTGCGGCCGGTGTTCGATCCCAGTGTCCTCGCGGGTTCAACGCCCATCGCACGCGGCCTGAATGCCGGTCCCGGCGCGGCCACCGGCCGGGTGGTGTTCCATGCGTCCGATGCGGTCGAATGGGCCAAGCGCGGCGATGAAGTCATTCTGGTCCGCATTGAAACGTCTCCCGAAGACATTCGCGGCATGAACGCCGCGCAAGGGATCTTGACTCAGCGGGGCGGCATGACCTCCCATGCGGCTCTGGTGGCCCGTCAAATGGGCAAAGTATGCGTCGTCGGCTGCGGTGAGCTCAATATTGACTACGCGCGGCAGGAAATGTGCGTGCAGGGACAACCCGTGCATCAAGGCGACTGGATCTCCATCAGCGGCAGCACCGGAGACCTCTACGTCGGCCGCATTCCCACCAAGCCTTCGGAAGTCCTGCAGGTTCTTCTCGACAAGTCACTGGCTCCCGAGGAGTCCGCCAGCTATCAGCTTTACAGGAGCCTTCTCGATTGGGCCGATGAGTTTCGTCAGCTTCGTGTGCGCACCAATGCCGATCAGCCCGATCAGGCCGCCAACGGCGTGGCTTTTGGAGCCGAAGGCATCGGTCTTTGCCGCACCGAACACATGTTCTTCGAGGGGGATCGGATTGATATCGTGCGCGAGATGATCCTTGCTGATACCTCCGCCGAACGCAAGCTCGCCCTCAACAAACTGGCGCCGATGCAACGGAGCGATTTCGAGGGAATCTTCCGCGCGATGGCCGACCGTCCGGTTACGATTCGGCTCCTCGATCCGCCGCTCCATGAGTTCCTCCCGCATGGCCCGCAGGCGACCGAAGATCTCGCTCAGCGAATCGGAATGTCCCCGGAGAAAGTCCACCTGAAAGCCGCCAGTCTCGCCGAATCCAATCCCATGCTGGGACACCGCGGCTGTCGGCTCGGAATTCTCTATCCTGAGATCACCGAGATGCAGGCCCGCGCCATCTTTGAAGCGGCGGCCAACGTCCAGAAGGAAGGCGTCGGCGTACTCCCCGAGGTGATGATTCCCCTCGTGATGTCGCTCGGTGAGTTCCATCTTCAGGCTGAAATCGTGCGTCGCGTGGCGGACGAAGTCATGAAAGAAACCGGACAGGTCATCAACTATCTCGTGGGCACCATGATCGAGCTTCCTCGCGCGGCCTTGGTCGCCGGAGAAATCTCGAAGGAAGCGGAGTTCTTCAGCTTCGGCACCAACGATCTCACTCAAACGACCATGGGATTGTCGCGGGATGATTCCGGCAAGTTCCTCCCCTACTATGTGGCCCAACACATTCTTCCGGAGGATCCTTTTGAATCCCTGGATCAAGTGGGAGTGGGGCAACTGGTCCGCATGGCCACCGAACAGGGTCGGGAAAGCCGGCCGAAGCTCAAGGTCGGTATCTGCGGCGAGCACGGCGGTGATCCGCATTCCGTGCATTTTTTCCACGGGATTGGCCTTGACTATGTATCGTGCAGTCCGTTCCGGGTGCCGGTAGCCCGCTTGGCTGCGGCGCAGGCTGCCCTCCGCGAAGCGAAAGCCAAGGGGTAGGATTTCCTGTCGGCCAATGACGCCGAACCGATTCCGAACCATCGCGGAGCCCGGCGACGCGCAGACCCGCGTGCTGGGCTCGCGCTTTCTCGGCACGGCCGTGAAAGTGAATAATGCCGTAGAAACCGCCCGCTTCATCGAGGAGGCTAAGCGACGGTATCACGACGCCACCCACTGGTGTTTCGCGGTGCGCCACGGGGTCGGAAACGAGCAGGTTGAAAAGTCAAGTGACGCGGGCGAACCGCGCGGAACCGCTGGTGTCCCCATTCTGCGGGAAATCCAGAATCGTGATTTAACCAACTGTTTGGTGGTGGTTACGCGCTACTTCGGCGGAACCAAGCTCGGAACCGGAAATCTGGCTCGCGCCTACGCCGAGTGTGCCGCTCTCGCCCTCGATACCGCCGGATGGGTCGAAGAAGAAATCACCTCTCGGATTCATATCGAGTGCGACTACGACGACCAGTCCATCGTGTATCACGTCGCGCGCCGATTCCGCGCCGTTGTTGAACCGTGTTCGTCTTCGATGCGGGTTTGCCTCCTGCTCCACTTGCCCCCCGATGCCGTTCCCGCGGCGACCGCTGCTCTGCAGGAGGAAAGTCGGGGTCGAATTCTTGTGAGAGAACCATAACCGTGGATGCTGCCACCGCCCTCATTCTCGCCTTTGTCTTGTCGGCCTACTATTCGGGAATGGAGACGGCGTTTACTTCATTCGACCGAATTCTGATCACCGGTTGGATTCGCCGACGCCGGATCGGTGCTCGTGTGGCACGTTTCCTCGGTGCTCACCCGGCCCGATTCCTGAGCACGGCTCTCATCGGCACCAACATCTCCAACGTGGCTCTCACCACCCTCGTGGTGGTCTTGGTCGAAGCGTCCGATATTCACACCGCCTGGGTCGTGGTGGCCACGCCCTTTGCGATTCTTATCTTCGCCGAACTCCTTCCCAAGATGTTCGGCTACTCTCTTGCCAATCTCGCGGTTCGCTGGACCTCACTGCCGCTTCTCGTTTCCTACTATATTTTCGCACCCTTTCGCGCGCTCTATGCGCCCGTGACCCGGCCCCTCGCGGGAAGGGGTACGCCCGGTGGCACTCCCTGGAAACGACAGGACCTGGATCAGATTCTGGTCGGCGCCGAAGCTGAGGGAGCCGTTTCGCCGGAAGAGGGCGCGCTGTTGACGCGCTATCTGGATGCTCGTGAGCTGAAAGTCCGGCAGATCATGACTCCCCGAACGCAACTGGTGGCCGTCAGTCGTGATACCCCGCCTGATGAAGTCCGCGAGCTGTTCCGCACCACGAGATACAACGTCATCCCGGTCTATGATGGCGATCTCGACCACGTCATCGGCTACGTGAGCGCCAAGCAGTTCCTGGAACCGTCTCAGTCACTCGATGACCTGATTCGGCCTCTCCATGCCGTCCCCGAGTCGAAGCGGATCGTAGAATTGCTGCATGAGTTCAAGACCGAGCATCGTCAGGCCGCGTTGGTGATTGATGAACATGGCGGAACCGACGGATTCGTTACGTTGAAGGATATCTTGGAGGAGCTCATCGGGTCGGTGGCTGAACGGATAGATCCAAGCCAGCCGGTTATCAAGCGAATCGCGATTGGAAAATATCTCGTCAGCGGGTCAGCCTACCTTGATGACATCGAGCAGATAAGCGGTTGGAAGCCTCCCAAGACCGAGGCTATCACTCTTTCGGGATTATTGTCGGAAGTCCTCGGACGGATCGCCAATGTGGCCGAAGAAATTGAATTTGATAAGGTTATGATTCGAGTCATCCGTCGAACCCCGCGTCGCGTAGAGGCCTGTTTATTCAAGATTAAACAAGAACCATCGCCAGAAGCCGAGGATCGTGGTTGACAAGCTGCTCTGGGGTTGCTATATTATAGTTCTATTGCGGGGTGGAGCAGTCTGGTAGCTCGTTGGGCTCATAACCCAAAGGTCGTAGGTTCAAATCCTACCCCCGCTACCACAACACCGAAGACCGGTTCAGGACTGGACCGGTCTTCGCTTTTTTTGATTTGGCGGAGGTTCTACCGCGCTCCCGTGAGGAGACTCAAACCTCTTGTGGTGAACGACTTCGCTCGGCGGTACATTATTCAAGGAGAAGGAGGTTTCCGTGTATAGTACGAGCCTGTTTCGCAGCATTGTCAATGATTCGTGGGCTCACCCCGAGCGTTTGAATGCCACGTTGGAGCGCATCCAGGAAGTCTTGGAAGTGGTTTTGAAGCAAGATGCTCCGCCCGTCATTGCGGAATGTGTGCAAGTCACCGACAAGAAACGGGATACTCTTACCGACGGCGAAGGAATTCAGATCGCCAAAATCATCAGTCGCTGCTGCAGCGTGAACCAGATCAAACTGATTACCTCGCTGCTTGCGGACAGCGAGATTTCGACTGCGGAAGCGATTGACCTCCACGAACGATTCAAGATTCCGGTTTCCCGCCTGGAAAAAGACATTGTCCCGGTTCGGGGTGATGGAGCCTGGATTACTGACATCGAAGGCCGAGCCTACCTGGACATGGACAGCAACTACAGCGCGACAAATCTCGGGATGTCCAATCCGGAAATCGCCAAAGGAATCAGTAATCAGGCGCGGCAACTCATCTCTATGAAAGAAGACCGAGTCCACATCCCCCGCGCTCGGTTTCTCAAGACCATCCATTCGATGCTTCCTGCGGGATTGACGCAATTCTATTGGCAGAATTCGGGCGGCGAAGCGGTGGACAAAGCCCTCAAGATAGCCAAAGCGTATACCGACCACAAGGGCGTAGTCGCCATGAAGGGTGGATTTCACGGCCGCACCCATGGCGCCGTGGCAGTTACCTTTGAACCCAAGTACCGCAAGCCGTTCTTTCTTGATGAGCAAGACTGGGTACACTTCGTGGACTTCAATGACGTAGCCGCCGTCGAGAGTTTGTTTGTGGCCGGGAAGGCGCGGACGGTCATTCTGGAACTCGTGCAGGGCGAAGAAGGCGGAATCCGCCCCGCCGATCCTGAGATACCCGCGGAACTCCGACGCATATGCAATTCGCACCAAGCGGTGATGATCGTGGACGAAATCCAGACCGGATTCGGGAGAACAGCCGAAAAGGAGGGACAGTGGTTTGCCTCCGACGTCTACGGGATTGTCCCCGATATCATGACGATCGGCAAGAGTTTCGGAGGCGGCTATCCGGTTACGGCTGTGGTCACCAATAAGACTATCAGCGACGCGATGATACCGGGCTACGATGGCAGCACATTCGGAGGTAATCCGATGGCGATGGTCGCGGCTATGATTGCCACCCGCCAGATGCGCGAACTCAACATCACCCGCAACGTGGTGGAACGCTCCGCACAGATCATGAAGGGTCTGACCACACTGAAAAAACGCCATCGTTGTATCACCGATATCCGTGGGCTCGGTCTCATGATTGCCTTCCAACTTCCGTCTGCCGGCGAAGTAGACCACTTTCAGCAGGGAGTTGCCAAGCGCGGCGTCAAGACTTCGCTGTCCACCCGTGAATGGGTTAGGTTCTTGCCATTGTTGGTCATCTCTCAGGAGGACGTTGATTTTCTCTTGGAGGCTGTAGACGAAACTCTCGAGGACATGTACCGGTAGTCAGTATGGATCAAAACACGTTTCGATGTAAAGAAGCGGCTTCCACATGGAAGACCGCTTCTTTGTTAACCCTGAGGCGAAAGGACGAGTCACTCACTCATTTGCGCATGACCGCTCTTCGACCGGGGCGGTCATCCGGCCGAGTGACAATCGCGAACACCTGATACGCGTCGGTTTCCCCTTCTCTCCGCGCAAAAACCGGCAGCATCAGACGCGGACAATCGGTGCTCTGCCGGGCGACGATCGTGGGTGAGTTCTCGCGAAACTCCGGACATGGACCGCGGTGGATTTCATAATACAAGGCTCCGCTTCGTTCCTCCCACTCGAGCAGGGTGTTTCCGAGCGTCGTTCGCGTCCGATGAGGGATTTCTTCATGCCGGAGGTCCCCCGCAGGACCCGATTCCAGAGGAAGTGCTACTACGAACGTTCGTCCCGGAGCGTCGGCCGGAGCCTTCGAAGTCATGGTTCGGCTGTCGGTGACCGTCAGGTAGTACTCGAACGCCGTGGCGTTCGGGCCGACGAGCGCCACCTGAGTCATGTACTGATCGGTTGCGGTTGGCGTCATCGTCGCCTGAGTCCAGTTCCCGCTTGGCAATAGTCGGTAGGATAGCTGACACGATACAATCGTGGGGGAGAGATATCCGGAGAAAGGATCGCTCCATGCTTCAGCGCGAATCACCAGAGTATCGGGCCGATAGGAATAATCCAGCGGCTCGTGCATGATGTACGGTCCGCTGTTCCAGGCCATTCTCCCCAGCTCGGCAATTCGCGATGAAATCGTCGAGGTATCACCGCCCCAGTGATAGGACTCCACTCCGTCGCACATCGGATACCGCGCGGCCTTCTGTACATAAGTCAGCCAATTCTGAACGTCTAATGGCAGATAGACGGCCAAGACCGAACGATGATTGCTATTGCTCAGAAAGGTGAACGTC
The DNA here is from genome assembly GCA_018812265.1 of bacterium. GTDB lineage: Bacteria > Electryoneota > RPQS01 > RPQS01 > RPQS01 > JAHJDG01. The sequence goes on from JAHJDG010000030.1 coordinate 29,781, forward strand.
GAATCGAGATTGGAGGAGTAGTCGGTCATGGCCATGACCTCGACGGGATCCGGCAGTTGCTCGATCATCCCCGGTGTCCAAGATCGAGTGCTGACCGGCATGGCGCGCGGATCGTACACGAAGATATCCACCGGATCTCCATAGATTCGTACCGGAGCTCCCGGCCGACGGGCTTGTATGATCTGATACATCTGCCGGCAGTAGCTTCCCACCAATGCCCCGGGAGTCAGATTTCGACGAGTGCAGGCGTCATCGTAGTTGGCGTATGACACCTCATTTATATGGATCTTGAAACCGTCAGGACGAAATACGGAATCGAGTACGGCGATGCGATCCTGATACTCGATAAGCGGTTCGATCTGGCTGAAGCAGTTCGTTTGCCGGACTCCCTGATAGCGGAAAGCCCACGACCAATTTACCCGAATCGTGTCGCCCACCACCAACCGACCGCCGGATAGACGTTCGAATCGTGGCTGTGAAACGTACCGGTCGTACGAGTATTCGCCCGTCTCGACCACCCGATAGTCAATCCCCTCCGAAAGGAGGAGATTTGTCCGTTGAGAGTATACCTCGAGCGGGGTGTCGGTACGACGGACAACCTTCTCCGGTTCGATGGCTTCCATGCTCACGTCGTCAAGCCACACCGTTCCCTGCGTGGCCGAGTACGGCCCGATAAAAAGATACATGCTGTCCAGACGAAACGTGCAAAACACCACTTCGACTTTCGTCCAGTCGGTCGTCGTCGGAGTCGGGAACTCTCCGTACCACGACGTAGACTTGTTGTACGGTATGGTCGCCCCTTGGTCGAAAGCGCGAATCTTGCCGACATATCCTTCGGTCTTGTACCAGAAGGAGATCTTGAAGGCCCGCCATGCTCCGGGACGAATCAATTGCCGGAGTTCCGGGGTGACCGAAGTTCCGGAAAATCCGCTGAACTTAACGCTGCTTGCTCCCGAACGTTTCACGACGGCGTCTCGACTCACATAGGCGTACCAGCTCTCGCTGTGCGTGGTCCAGTTGTTGGGCCGGTTGTTGGTCCAATCCTCATATCCATTGTTGGAAATGATATTGCTCCCGAAGCTCGTCGGGATTACCGTGCAACCGGCGCTTCCCACCTTCAGGAGGGTTCCGCGAATGGGGATGCCCTCCTGCCAGCAAGGCTGATTGACCTGATAGGCTGTTTTGTCCACCGACATGGTGAGAGCCATGCCGTAGTTCTTAATCTTGTTTCGCAGCAGCAAGGCTTGCTCAAATGAATACGCCCGACGATCGCGAATCCCGGCGTCACCATCGTTCCATTCGATCTCGTTCATCCGCGCCCGGTAACCGCAATCTACGAGGAAGTTCGCTTCCGCAGTCTGCGAACTGGTGCGCACCATAGCGTTGACGGTCGTGATTCGCTTCGAGAAATCGGGCCAGTCGCGAATGTAGACGCGGTCGGCGACCAGTTGCCCCATCACGTCAGCCATCAGTTCCATAAGTGAGAATAATCCCCAGCGAACCGCCCGCAGGTCGCTGCCTCCCAGAAGTACCCGACGATCCTGCACCAACAATTGATATTCCTCTCCATGCAGTGGCGTGCCCAATCCTCCATAGCCCGCCGAGTCGAGAGCGGCCGCCAGCGCGGGCAGGCGCGAAAAAGTTCCCATCCAGATCATCGGATAGAGATTCGTGCGTTGCGACCACGTGATCACCTCCGGCACTCGCCCGAATCGTTCCGCGAATAGTCGCAAGGCTTCGTCACGCACCACCAGCTCTTCCCCGGTCGGATTGTCGGGAATGAGCAATACGGGAGTTCCTCCGAGGAAAGCCGGGCCTCCGGGAAGCGTGCCCATTTGTTGCGGACGGGGAGAGATATTGCGAAGTCCCGCTACCGCGGCCGATGCGATTAGCGTCGCCACAACAGGAAGACTATGGGGAAGGGGAGGAATCGAAATCGGAACATTACTTTGCCCTCATCACCCCCGGCGCCGGTCGGCGCCGAGGGTTCATCATCGAATGGCGCAATCGAGTCTATCGTCGCTCGCCCCGAATAGGTCAAATGTCGTGCCATCCATGACCTGCTTCTCTTCAAATGGAAGTGGTGAGATTGCACCGGAATAAGCTGATTCTTTGCGCGAGTTCGAGGTGCTTTTTGCAGAATGCAAATCACTCCGCATCCGAATGCGATCAATGAGAGCGAACGGGCGTTGCGGCTGTCCATCGAAAGGTTGCGACGCCACAGCAACGTGCGCCGGGAACCGCGTCACAGAAAAGCAGGGCGAGCCGAAAGCCCGCCCTGAGGTCATCCTCGTTCTCGATCCTACCAGCGCAAATCTCGCCACGCCGGATCCCATACCGGCAGCTTCGTCGGCGGTCGCTCGAGCGCCGCCAGCAAGTCCGGCGGCAGATAACTTCGTGGAACGATGATATTGAGCACGTACTCGTCAAACCAGTCGTCGGACATCACGAAAAATCCTCCGTCGCCGCGATCCTTCCCCCAACTGTTCTCCACTCGCCACCGTAGCGGTTTGCCGTCCACCATGTCCACGCCGACCAGAACCATCGCGTGATTGCTGGCGCTATGCCGGTAGTCCAGACGCTCCTGCTTCGTCATATCGAGCTTGACGCCGAACAGTTCCTCATAGTCGTACAATCCCTTGACCATCAGTCCCTTCTTGCCGTGAACGTCATGTCCCATGTCGCAGCCGAACCACACTCGATTGCTGTCGAGAAGAGCCCGCAAGGCCAGGCTCTTCAGTTGCGAGCCGTCCACGTTCACGAAGGTGATGTCCGGCCGGTCCGCCATCGAACGGGTAAGATCAATGGAATAGTATTCGCCGAAGGGATGAATCGGATAGTGGGCCAGCGAGACGTAGTCCGCGAGATCCGTTGCCGCCACCTGCCGATAGAATTCTCGGGGAGTGTAGGTGATCGGCTCACTCACTCCTCCGCTGTCACTGGCCGTTCTCCAGACGAACTCCGCCGGTGGCATGCCGTAATTGATAATCAGGACTCGCAGCACGTCCTGCAACATGGCGGTTTTCGCCGTGCGAAGGTCGTTCACGCGCTTCCCCTCGCGACTCATCCCGCGCAGAATCGTCGCATCACGGCGCAACTGGGTTTCGAGCAGGTAGTCCATCCGTCCCGTGTTCGCCGAACTCTGAGTCTCGCCCATGAACTTCTTCGGTACGACTCCATGCTTCTCCACGAGGTTCACGACGTATTCCCAGTAGCCGCCGTCCGATACCGGGTACTCGAGCATATGGCTGAGCTCGCGATCCAGAATGTCGCGATCTCGCGATTCGATGATGAATTCAAGAAAGACGTTGGCCTTCTCGAACTTGTCCCAAAAGGCGAGATAGCTCTGCGACAGCTCGAATTCGTCGAGTTTCCACTTCCGGATCGCATTCTGGCGGAGGATATTCATGCCCGCGAACAGCCAGCATCGTCCGGTCTTTTCCTGATCGGTGATTCCCTTGGTGGGAAGCTTGAACGAAAATACATCGTCGCTTCGTGCCGCGACGTCTCGGTTCAAAACCAAATCACGGATGTCGTTGTTGGTGACGGCGTTCATAGCCGCCCGTGTGGGAGCGTCCATAATAATGCCGTTCATGAGGTGGTGGATTTGGCTCTCGGATAATCCTCCGGCGCGATCGGCCGCTGCCGTCGTGGAAACGCCGATCGCCAAGAGGAAAAGCAAAATCGCGAAGCCTGTCTTCAGCATATCCTCTCCATCGGTGGGATTCAAATGAGGGGGAATGATTGGACTGAAGGTACGGATTCCGGAACCGAGATGCTATAGGCTGCTACCGCCACTCGGCTGGAAAGCGATTGGCTTTCGATTGAACAAATGAACACCGTGGATCGTTTGGATGAAAAAAGAAGATCAGACCCAAAGCCTGACCTTCTTGTTATATCATGGTCCGCCGCGATCCGCAGCCGTGCCCGCGCCTATTTCAAAAGGATCATACGCCGGACCATCGAGCGTTCATTGAGCCTGATTTGACAAAGGTAGATGCCCGATGGATGCCCGGAACCGTCCCAAAGAATCGAATAGTCTCCGGCGGCCTGGAAACCGTGAACAACCTCATCGAGCGTTCGTCCCGTCAGGTCGTAGATCGTGACCCGCACTGGTCCCGCTTCGGGCGTACGATAGCGTATTGTTGTCGTCGGATTGAAGGGATTCGGATAGTTCTCCACGATCAGGTAGCGTAGGGGAACCGCCACCTCCGGACCGCGTGCGCCTCCAACGGTAATATCCCCCAGTCCCGTCGTGTCTCCCGGTTGCCGCCAGAACTGCCCGTTGATTTCGTAGACGATAACGCGCAGAAGCGGCGAATACGTGCATTGGATAAGCCCGCCCACAATGTGCAATTGTCCGAAAGTTAGCGGTCGCTGTACTCCATTTCCCGGATCGTATTCCGGCGTGCCGAAATCGAGATACGCCTGAAGGCTGTCATCCATCATGCTGAAAAAATAGGCCACCGTGTCAATCAGCGGTTCCACCTCGCGCTGCAACTCCACGGTTCCGGCGGCTTCAAACCGAATCGGCGCTCGCTCGGCACATCCCAATGTGTAGTGAATTCCACCCTGTTCGCCGCCGTGACTCAGCGAGTCCCTCCAGAATTGTCCATTCAACTGGTGTACGATCACCATCGGCGGATATCCGTAGCTGAACGGCGCTCCCGCTATGGAAATCGTGTCGCCGGCCTCCGGCCGTGGAACGGTATCGCCGGATGGAATGTACCACGGTGATCCGAAGCAGAGATGATAGTCCAGGACGGAGTCGTTTCCCACGTCGAGAAAATACTCCTCGACTCCGCCGCCGGTACTCCATCGCATCACAACCACCCCTCGCGCCGACAGACTGCCGCCGTACTCGCCGACGCCCTCGCCGCTCGATAGTGCCAGCGAAATGTGCGTGGGAATGCGCTCGTTTACCTCGACGATCTCGGTCGCGAAGCCCAAATTCGGGGCGCGTGCCGTTACGGAATACACACCCGTCGGCAGATTATCGAACGAGAACTGACCTTGCGAGGACGTTACTCCATCGCGGGCCAGTCCGGCCACGTCGTCGAGATAATCCAGATGAACCACTGCGCCGCCGATCGTGTCCCGGGTACCGCCCACCTCGTGAGTCACGACACCGATCAACCAGCCGACCTGTGCATTCGCCGACTGCGCACAGAACACCAATAAGACCAGCCCGACTGCCTTGCGGATTGCCTTCATGAGTCTTGATTCCATTCGAAAAACATCATGTTGTGCAGCGCGTGGTGACCGGCACGAAGTCCCCCCGATTTCCGTGCCGGTCACCTGCTGCTTAGTTGGACAAGTTACAGTCGCGGCCCGTTTGCGACAATCACTTGAGTAGCACCAGCTTGCGGACCTGAATATGGCCGCTCGCATCGGTCACGCTCAGAAGATAGAGGCCGGCCGGACCATTCGCCTCCCAAGCAAGCTGATGGTAGCCCGCACCGAGAAATCCGTCCACCAGCGTCGCCACGCGACGACCGAGAACATCGAATACTTCTGCCCGTACAAGCCCGGCCATCGGAACCGCCAGTCGAATTTCCGTCCGTGGATTGAACGGATTCGGATACACCGACTCAATCGCAAATTCCGTGGCCGCGCCGAAAAAAGGATCATCACCACTCAGAGGCGGCACTTCATCTCGATCAAGAGTGAACAGCCACATGTCGTCGGAGTACACATCGTTCCCCACCACGTACCACAGATACTCGACGTGATTGGCCAGCAGATTCATGTCCACCGTGTACTGAGTCGCGTTTCCGGCGTTGAAAGACCGTGGCGGATTCTCTCGAATGCTGTCCATCGGGATAATCCAGAGCGTGAATGTGACCTCGCTTCCGTTGTCATCCAAGGGTTCCCACTCGAACGCAGTCTGCGATCCGGTAAGGATGCTGCCGTCCTCGGGTGCAATGAGCCCGAAGTGGGGCGGCGGTGGCGGTGGATCCCCGATGAAAAACGTCCAAGCCTGCTCCGATCTCTCGACCATCCCGCCGTACCGGGCGTCCACCCACCACACGTATAGTCCGGCAATCGGCAGGTCTCCTTGATTAACCACGCAGGTTGTGTTTCCGTCAGGGAAGAACTGCCGAATCGGATCCGGAACACCTTCCGAATCCGCCGCCACCGTCAACACGTACTCCACTTCGCCGGGAACGTCGAGAGCTTCCCACTCGAACGTGATCGGGTAGTCAACAAAGGCCCGGTTTTCCGGTGCAATCAGATCGAATCCGACCGGTGGCGGCGGCGACTCGATTCCTACACCGAGTAAGGGTACCGCAACCGTCGGATGAGTGGGATCGTTACTCGTAATGGTCAGTTCGCCGGAATAGGTTTCCTCTTCGAGAGGAACGAACGTTACCCCGAGAATGAATCCCGAGTCACGTGGTTGCAGCGTAAAAACTCCCGGACCGTCCCAATAGAATCCATCCCCCGCGATGGCAATGGTGCCGGTCAGGTCTTCATCTCCGACGTTGATGATCATTCCGGTAATAGTGGCTTCGGTCCCCAGGGGAATTTGCCCAAAATCCATCTCGTCGGGTCGAACTACCATAGCTGGCTGCGCGAATGCGGCGTTCACCACCAATAGGCATAGGAACCCGAACAAAGCTCTGCGAATCATTATGCCCTCCTTGCCGGTTGTTGCGTTGTCTCTGCTCCCGCGGAGCATGTCTTCTCTCGCAGCTTCATTAAGGCAAGCATGGGGCCAATTTGCGAAATCGTTGCGTAACAAATGCGTAGCCGTCTTCCGCCGATAGGGAATCGTAACCATCGTAGTCAATCGTGTGCACAAGGTAAACACTTCACCAGCAAATCTTCAAACTCGCCCTCGCGCCTCCCGGGCACGGGATAACCTCGAGCGAACCAAATGCCTTGGCATCGTCAGGCTGCGGCTTTCGAAACAGCGCCAGGTCCGCCTGAGCGGCGACGTAAACTGCGCCCATGGCGATGCCGCTGATCCAGACCGTTCGGTAATCATCGTAGTATTTATCGTATGCCGAACTGACGCGAGAGCGATCTTGCTCGGCGATGTATGCATCCTGCGAACGGTGGAATTCATCCAATCTCCACGCGAAGACTCCGGCCGCGAGAAGTTGTGTGCCGAAGACGATAGCGCCTCGCCATCGGTTTCCCTCCAGCCAGTGGCCGCTGCCCGGAACCACCAGATTCGTGAGCACCGAGCGCGTCCGCGGACCCGCCATGAGAATCACTTGATGGGGGGGATTGCTGTGGATCCGGTCTTGCGCGCGATAGGTTCCCTTCACCTCGTCGAAGATGACGCGGAATTTGGGACTGATCCGAATCGGATCGAGTCGCACCGTCGGATCGGCGTCCAGAGCCCGTCGAAAATATTCCCGCGCGTCGTTCTCCCGTTCCAACATGATCATCGCGAAACCGGCCGTCAGATTGATGGTGACGCGATCCTCGACGGCGAGTTCGGGAAGCAGCGGTCCCGCCCGCAGTACCAGAAGCTCCACGCGTTCATATTGTCCGGCGGTGAAAGCCGAATCCACCTCCGACCGCAGCGGAGACGACGCCCATGCCGCGATGTTGAATCCCAAGAGGAATATCGTCGCGCCGAACAGCGCGCGTGCCGACCGGAACGGCCGATGACCGGCGACGTTGCGAGATCGCGCCTCTCGCATTACTCGGTGGTCTCGCGAGTGCGGCGCATGGCCAGTTCCGTTCGATCCAAATTGGCAATCACCATAATCGTATCACCCGCTTGAGCTTCAAAACTTTTCTCCACGGCCCTCAAGGTTGGATGCGATACTCGCACATTGTGCAGTCCGGGACGGAAAAAAAGCGGGTGCGCCAGAGGAGAACTTCCTACCGGTTCCCCGTCCAGATACACGTTTCCCCACGGACTCACCTCGATCTCGAGCATTGCCACGTGCTCGGCCAGATTTACGCGAATGCTGTCGTGGCCTTGCGCGAGATCCATTGTGAGATGGATTTCAGGAAATGCCGGATTGTGGAATGAAAAAGTTTGACGCCCCGCCGGCAGCCGCACCGAATACCGCATGGGAGTTGTGCCCAACCGTCGTCCGTTGTAATACACGTGTGCCCAGGGAGAAACGTCCAGCCACAACTCGGTGCTGTCGGTTGCTGTGTTCTGCCGGATCGCTCTATCTATTCTCGCGACCGTTTCTTCGCCGACGTGTTCTGCAACGGGTGCTGGATCAATTGTCGAGGCAGTGTCGTGGCTTGCCGTCTGTTTTTCTGCGGGTAATTTCTCATCATTTATTGGCTGTTCCGCTGACAGATTATCTGACATGATTTCTGATCCCCGAGGAGTCGTATGCGACAAATTCAAGCCACCATCGCGCCTCGGCCAAAACGAAATGACCATTGCCAAACACATTATTACCACAATTGATAAGGATAGGACAATGCGAGTTTGCTTCCTTTCACGATGGCGCGGCTGCTCGACCGCATTTGTGCCGTCCGCGATAAGCTTCAGCGCATCGGCTGCGCTGTTCGGTCGGGCTGACGGATCCTTTCGCAAACACGATTGGATTAAACTGTGAACGCTTTCAGGAAGGGCTTGTAGCTCCTCCGTATCGAGCGGCGGATCCATCTGCCGAACCCGCCGCATCGCTTCCAGCATGTCGTCGCAGGTGAACGGATTGGCGCCCGTCACTGCTTCATGCAGCACGACTCCCAGCGCGAACAGATCGGATCGCTCGTCGGGCGGTTGTCCGGCGGCTTGCTCCGGAGACATGTAGGCGGGTGTGCCCGAGATCGCTCCGGCCGCCGTCAAGCGGTCAAAGGTGGTATCCCCCAGCAGCTTGACCAGGCCGAAGTCGAGCACCTTGACACCAATCTGCTCCCCGAGTTAGCGCTGCTTGGTGACGATCATGATGTTCTCGGGCTTGACATCTCGGTGTACGACCCCTTGCATGTGCGCATCATCG
>JAHJDG010000031.1 GCA_018812265.1 bacterium
ATCAAAGGCGCCGCTTGCGTCCAAAACGCCTCCGATAACACCCAACTCTTGCGGAACATCCAACCTCCTCAACCTTGATGCCCGCAAGATACTGAAATCGGCTCCTCCCCGTCAAGTGTTATTTTGATATAGGCTCTAAGTCCCGATCAGCGAGATCGTCGTAGGGGCGCATGGCGATGCGCCTGCTGTCTATCGCGACAAGATCGCCACCAGCCCGTAGATGATAAACGGCCAACCCGCATAGAAGGCTATAATCGTCCCGATCTGCCGCTGTGAGAATCCGCTGCGCGCCCACAGAATCACCGCCAGTGCCCCCACCTTCACCACCCGCCATGCAATCTCACGAACCGGGTCCTCGATCATGAATCCCGAAGTTCCCAAAATGACCCGCGCAACGATTCCGACAATATACGCTCCCGCAATCCAAAGCAGGCACTGCCAGAAATCGAGATGCGGATTCTTCGTGACCAACCGGACGATCACATAGAAGATCACCACGTTGATCAGGAACGCGATGAAGGGGAACATCATGTCTTTCTACTCGCGCTTACCTCAGAAGGATTTCAGAGCTCAGGCTGCAACGAGCGTTACTTAAGCAGCATCATCTTGTGAACCTGCCGCGCGTTCCCGGCCTGTAAAACCGCGAAGTACACTCCCGAGCCGAATCCCGTCGCATCCCATGTGATGTCATGTTCGCCGGCCATAGCCTGCGCATCGAAGAGCGTCGCCGTTTCGCGGCCCGTGACATCGAATACGCGCAGCGTGACGTGTTGCGCGCGGTTCAACTCAAAAACGATTCTCGTCGAAGCGTTAAACGGATTCGGATAGTTGCTGACCAGTCGAATCTCTTCCGGTAAGGGCGCACGCGGATCTTCCGCTGCCGACGGTCGCGGCGGTAGTCGCAGGCCGGGATCGCCGAAGAGCACACAACCCTGTGCCGTCTGGCGTCTTGGATCCAAGATAGGAGGGCGATAGAACGGGCGCGTCCCGATGTACTGCTCCAGAGTCATGCGCCAGATATCCCCCAACGTCTCCACCGAATCAGACGTGGCCAGCCGGAAGAGAGCCCTCTTGATGGCTGTTCCGTTACTAGCCCATGCAATCGTCCACCCAAAATAGCCGATCGCTCCACCATCGGGATTGTAGAGTGCAGAAGGCATGATTCCGTTCAATCGAAAGTCATTCTGGATCATGTCATGGCCCATGCCGACAATAAAAGGCAAACGCTCCTCATTGGTCAGAGTTGCGAAAGCGGATGAATCCAATTGCAGACGATCGGGTGACCACACTCCCGGTTGATGGTACCCATTGTAACACACAAGGTAGCTTCCCGCCTGAAAATTGGAGAGAACCTCGTCGCGATCACCGTGCCACTCATGTCCCGGTGGGAAATCGAGGTAGTCTCGTTCGATATCATAGCCCGCGTGGACTACCGCTGCCAGTGGTTCGGCAAAGGATTGCCAGAAGTTCGAGTCGGCAATCAGGTGTATGCGGCTTTGCCATTCGGCCGGGATAGCCGTCTCGTAGGCGATCACCTTTTCCAAGTAGGTTGGGAGCGCTCCCTGACTCGGACTCCACGGCAAGCGACCGATGTTAAATTGGGGAAGCGGAGGATTGGAATCGGGAAGTGCGGCGAAGAAAATATCCGATAAATAGAAATACGGATCGTACCAGATGGAGTCTCCCCCGTGCTGAAAAGAATCCGGTTCCACGTGACTCGGCACCACGTCGTGATAGCCGATGATGAACACGTCGCGGAGCTGGGGCGGAGTCCAGTTCTCCCGCGCATAATGCAAAAACTCCCTCAGCACGGTGTCCGAAGGAGTTCCGGTTCCGAATTCATTCCAGATCGAGTCGGTGGCCACGACCATCGCCGTCCGACCGTGGCTGGTTCGCCAGTCGGCCAGCTGCTGAATCCACGGATAGCCGCTGATCAGCTCTTGGGTCGTGACGATCAGATAGTCCGCCGAATTAGCCGGATCGTGCAGATCGGCCACGGCGGGCGAAAGGCTTGCCGCAAACAGTGCGACAAGCAACAGGCAGGCTCGCATAGTCTCCTCCGTTTTGTGATGCTGCGATCTCAACCGAACACGTTTCAGTTTTCGGCAGCTAACAACGCGTGCGGTCTGCCCTCCTTCCGGTTGATCCATCCACCTAAGTTCACAAAACGGTAAAGAAACTTCGAGCGATACCTCCACTTTGAACATCCTCAATATACCATGAAACTCCCCCTAAGTCAAGCCCAAACAGGCCATCAGAATATTCGGCTGGTAGTTGTTCTTTCCTACTCAACGATGAGGGTTCCGATTTCCCGTTCCGCCCCTAACACAATCGGAAACGTCCCCCGCTTTTCGGGCTGAAACCGGATGATCGTGGTATTCAAGGCGGGTAAGAGTTCATAAATTTCGAGATCGGCGATCTCAATCAGTTCTTCGCGCGGCTCCTGGTCATAGCGATGGATCACGAGCTGCGAGAGCCGGCCAACGGGTGCGCGAAGTTCCGGGGGATCCAGCTTGCCTCCCTTCAGTTTAGCCTCCACCCGCCCGAAGCGATCATGCACTCCCGGCTTCCCCGACTTGCGGCGGAAAAACAGATAAATCAGGATTCCGGCCGCCAGCAGAATCTCCAGCAGGATGATCCACGGATTCTCAATCACAACAAAGTGTTCCGCTCAGATTGGCAGGGGTGGGTTGGTACAAGTTGTTCTTTCTTGTACAATCTGACCAAGATTTCGAGAATATCTTCTTTTCCATCCAAATACATAGATTATTTGCGATTCTTGTTGACTCTGACGAGAAATATCATTAGTTTGCGCGAAACGGGAACTTCCCGTCATGCCATTCGTATACAAAGTGCAGCCAGTGCAAAATGGCAAAAGGTGCTCAACGAAGAGAGCAGAGGTTCAAAACGGCGAAAGGACGTGAGGAAATGGTGATCCTCAACATCCAACAGGCTGCGAAGTTCTTGGGAAAGACTCCGGCCGCTCTGCGGAACGGCTATAAGAGGTGGGGTGTACCTCACTTTCGACTCGGTGGTCAGATCAAGTTCACGCAGGAAGCGTTGCAAGAGTGGGTTGAGAAAAACATGGTGGTGGCCGAGTCCGAAGAAGAGACGAAGCCGAAAGCCGGTACCGCCACCGATGGCCGCCGCGGCAAGCGGCTCTCAGCCAAACCGTCTTCGCGGCCGTAAGGCGGGATCGTTCAGATACACGAATCCCACGCAAGTTGATGATAGGGTGTCCCAACTATTCGGGACACCCTTGTTCGTTTATTCACCCCGGTGGCTGACCGTTTCTGTTCTATAGTACCGTCTCATCCTCGGCCCGCCAAGCGGGATCTACGATGCAGAGAAATTCGATATCCGCAGGACCGAGACTCAGAATGCGCTGTCGGGCTTCGGGCGGGATGTACACCGCATCGCCCGGTCCAACCTCCCGCTGCGCCCCGTCAATTTCCATCGTCCCCCGTCCCGCCAGTATGTAGTACACTTCACTGGTCGTGAGAACGTGCAAATCCGACCATTTGCCCACTGCCAGCTTTGCGTGCGCCAGACTATAGCGGATCCCCACCGGATCGCGCAGGGGATGCAAGAGCTCGCGGAGGATCGTGCGATCCCCGGCCACAAACGGCTTGCACGATTCGAGCGATTTCACGAACACTACTTCGCGACACCTGTTTTTGACCAGATGCCGAGCGGATAGCCGTCGGGACTGAGGATCACGCCGTAGCACCCCATTCCATCGGGAAGTTCCGAACTCAGCCGCGACACCGATCCACCCAGTTTCTCGGCTTTCTTCAGCGCACTGTCCACGTCGGCGACCTCGACATAGTTGTAAAATCCCGAAATCCGCGGAATCTCGCTGACCCGCGTCAGCCCGCCGATCGTTTCACCTTCGGATGTGCAAATCAGAAGGTAATCATCGCCATAGAACTTCCGGAACGTCCAGTTGAACAAAGGTCCATAGAACTCTACTGCCTTGCGAACGTCAAGGGTTGGAAATTCAATGTGTGCGAAGGTGTGCATGAGCGAACGCCTCTGGTGGTCAGTTATTCTGCAATCGCATCGAAATCAAAACATTCGGGGCGGATTCGCCGCCCCTTTAGCCGACCTTACGGTACGAGTTTTTCCCGCCAATGTCAAGCTCCCACAAGACCCGAGCCGGGAACCGAGTCAATAGGTACGCCGTTTGCAAAATGTCCCTTCCCGGTTAAGAAGGAGAAACCCAGATGTCAAGTTCTATCACCAGACGCTTGCTGAGAGCAGTCCCCATCGGTGCCGCCGTGGCCGTGATGTTGGCTATGGGAGCCGGAGATCCCAAGGCACAAGGACTCATCATCGGCTCGCCGATGCCGCCTTTCAATCTGAAGAACGTGGACGGCAGTATGCTCGCGTCCGAGACCTTTTCCGGCAAGCGGGCGGTAGCCGTAATCTTCTCGTGCAATCACTGTCCGTTCGTCCACTCCTACGAGAGCCGGATGATTCAACTGGCGGGTGAGTATCAACCCAAGGGCGTACCGTTCGTTCTCATCAATCCCAACGATCCGAAGAAGCAGCCGCAGGACAGCTTCGAGAATATGCAGAAGCGCGCCGCCGAAAAGGGCTACCCATTCCCCTATCTCTTGGACGAAACGCAGAACGTTGCCAAAGCCTACGGGGCGTCGCGTACACCCGAAGTGTTTCTGTTCGGCCCCGACCGTAAGCTTGTGTACTGGGGACGCATTGACGACAACACCGAAGAACCGCAGGTCAAGAAACGCGATCTGAAGGATGCGCTCGATCACGTGCTGGCCGGCACTCCCGCAGCGATTGAAGAGCCCATCACCAAGGCGTTCGGCTGCACGATCAAGTGGCGCGACTGAGCGCCACAGACACTCCTAAGATTCACGGGGCTGGCCATAATGATTGGACAGCCCCGTTTTCTTCGACCGTTGGGACAATCCCCGATACCAGCCGAATTCAGTAAGGTGGTCACCTTATGGCAGGAAAGGAACGATCGAGCTCAATTGCAGATGAAACGGCAAGCGAGAAGAAACAAGTAATTGCAGGCCATCAGTGCTTGATCTCTCACTCTCGTAACACGGGCTTAAATCCCGTGAGCGCTACAGAAAAACAACGGGTTAGCCGGTGAGGCTGATCCGTTTGTTGTCACCCCGAAGGAAATTCGGGGTATTACGTTTGTGATCCAGCCAAAGTTATTCGGCTTCCGCTGTTATATTGACTTCGATTTTATCCTCGTATATATTGATTCCGTCGAACCTTGTCATCAATAGCGGGGGATGGGGGAATCCGATAATCTGTCACAACAAGAACACTGCCGATATCCATCAAGGAGTCTCGCGATGAAGACCATTCTTACCGGTCTGTTTTCCCTGTTGGTGCTGGTAACTTTTACGCCGCTTGCCGGGGCCGAGGAAGGCGATGCCGAGGGCTGTGAAGGCAGCCCCTTGTTCAACCGCCTGCCGAACTACCTAATCACCGAATGCGACGAGCGCGACTTTAACTACTATGAGTTTCCGGTGACCGACGACTCGATGCGCAGCGTCGAAGGGAAATACTGGATGGTGGACTACTACGTAAAAGAAGGGGCCAAGCCAAGCTCTCCGCTGGCCACCGTACGCAATTTCAAGGCGGCCATCGAGAAGGGCGGTGGCAAAGTGGTGCTCATCAACGACACCGATTGGCCGCGGGTCAGTGGCTATTTCACCAAGAACGGAGCGGAGACGTGGGTGTACGTCATGCCGCGCGATCTGGTGTATGGCTATACGATCTACATCGTAGAGCAGGAGGAGATGAAGCAGGAGATCACGTCGAACGTGATGATGGATTCCCTGAACGCGACCGGACGGATCGCTCTGGCGATCACTTTCGACACGGGCAAGTCAACCATCAAGGACGAGTCTCAACCGATTCTCGAGCAAATGGTGGATTTGATGAAGAACAATCCGGAGTTGAAGGTGGAGATCCAGGGGCACACGGACAACGTGGGCAAGGCGGATGCCAATCTGAAGTTGTCCGACGAGCGCGCGCAGGCCGTGATGAGAGTTCTCCTTGACCATGAAATTGCCGCGGATCGAATGACGGCGAAGGGCTACGGGGACACCCGACCGGTGGCCGACAACGCGACGGATGAAGGCAAGGCGAAGAATCGCCGCGTGGAGCTGGTCAAGAAATAGGTGGCCGGACTGCACCTCGCATCCTCCCCATCGCGGAAAGATAATAAAGAAGTCCGAAGCCATTGCCGAAGGTTCACAACACCGAATGATGTACGATGACACACAACCGTAACCGATTCCCGTGGCGATTCCTGGCGTTGGCGTTGAGCTTGGTCGTGAGTGCGAACGCGACGGAACCGAGGATTTCCGTGCCGGTTTTCGACCGTATTCAGGAGCCGCGCGAGGGAGCCTTCAGCATGATCGTACCTCATGGATGGAAGGTGGAAGGCGGAATCCTGCGGTTCGATCCAACCGCAATGGGCGGGGCAGCCCAGTCCATCGAAGCCAAACTGGACCTGACCATCAAACGGGACGATGCGGGAACCGTTTTGGGGCGCGTTCTGCCGGATATGCGCTATGCGGACATTGGGGCGGCCAATCCCATGCTGGCCGGTATGTTCCCGCCCGGCAGCAACTACAACGGCATGCTCGTCGCACCGTGCCCCACGGCGCAGGCGTTCATCACTCAAATGGCATTTCCCTACGTCCATCCGGCGGCACAAGGAGTGAGGGTCGTACAAACGCATCCGGCAAACGAACTGGCGCAGCGCTATCAGCAGTCACTGGCCGCTCTGCCGCTACCGGCTCCGCCCGTCTGCGGTGCCGGAGTGGTCATTCTGGAATACGCGGAGGGAGGGATCGCCTTCAAGGAGGTGTGGTCGGCCGTGATCGTCAACTGGGGACAGACCGCGGCGGGGATGTGGGAGAACAAGGAGACGCGCTTCATGCGAACGCCCGCCGGCGAATTCGATCAATGGATTCCCGTTTTCGCGGCTATGCAGGCGAGTGTCCAAGTCAATCCGAAATGGCTGGCGGGAGAAATCCAGGGTCAGATCACTCGCGGTCAGATCGTGATGGACACTCAACGGGAGATTCAGCGGATCGAACGGGAGATGGTCGAGAACCGAAAACGGGTGAATGCGGAGATTCAGAACTCGATGTATCTTACCCTGACCGGACAGGAGGATTTCAAGAATCCTTTCACCGGCGAATACGAAACCCGACCGTCCGAATTGGGGAAGTTTCGCTGGGTGAACGATCTTGGACAGGAAGTCTACTCCGATGACAATTCCTACGATCCCAATACGGACGTCAACTTGTACCATAAGGGCTTCCAGCGCAGCCAATCCCGGCCATAGTGCCAATCCCTCACCATATTGGGTGGTATGCTACCTACTCCCCACCCGCCAGAATCGAGGGAAATCTACACGGTATTTCGTTTCCGAGGACTATTCCGGAGGAACCACGACTCTGCGCGGGTGAATAATACTCTTCTTGAAAACGGACCCAATGAAAACAACGTGATATGTTCCGCAACAATCTTTATGGTTAACAACGAATCTGTTGATTCTGGAGTGCGGCTTCCGTAGATTCTGCAGGAGACTTCCACTGCGTTCGTAGAACCGGGGCTGGACTTCCGGTGTGCAAGATGACAGGCGACCCGTGTGGACAGGTAGCGGGAGGTGGCCTGTTTTTTTTGGAATGACGGAAGGCGGCGGCATTCCGTTTGTCGAGATGGTACCTGCCGGTCAAGAGCAGGGCAACACACGCGATTTTAGCTTCCGCGATGGAAGCCCACCGTTTCAGGGGATGCAGCATCGCCGCCACTCGAGCTGCAGCTTGGGAAAGTCCGGATGATTCGGAACGTAAAGATCGGTGGATCATAAGTAGACAATTGCAGAATAGTCGGAGGACATTGGAATGTTGCGCGCCGCTTTTCTATTCGTTACACTGACAGCTCTGGTGGGCGTTGCCATGGCAGTTCCGGGGGAGGATTGTTCCGATCCATTTGACGTCACGTCGCTGCCCGTCGTGCTCAGTGGGAACACCTGCAGCTTTCTGGATGATTACGAATGGGCGTGTCCGTATGAAACCGAGGCGGTGGACGTCGTCTATCGCTACGTGCCATCCATCGGACAGAATGTGAACTTCAGTCTGTGCTCGGCCTCCTACGACACCAAGCTGTTTGTTTTCGAGAATTCCTGCAGCAGTGATCCCATCGCGTGCGACGACGACGGATCGGGATTCTGCGCCGATGCGAGTCATGCCTTCATCCAAGGTCTGGCTCTTACGGCGGGTTACACGTACTTCATCGTGGTGGAAGGCGGTTACGGATTCCAGTGCGGTGACTACGAGTTGACGATCTCCGAGCACTACCCCGACCGGCCTTGCCAGTCCTGCACGCCCGTGGACGCCGATTTGGGGAGCATCACCAGCATAACTTGCGGGGACAGCATCTCAGGCAACTTGGGCTCGGGCGGCAAGTGGGTGGCCAGTTTCACGGGGGAAGCGGGCGTCACCTATGTTTGGGACTTGTGCCCGGGAGGAACGTGTCCGGGATACGACAACTTCGGTTCGGATCCCGATTTCATTATTCTGG
The DNA here is from genome assembly GCA_018812265.1 of bacterium. Taxonomy (GTDB): domain Bacteria; phylum Electryoneota; class RPQS01; order RPQS01; family RPQS01; genus JAHJDG01. The sequence continues at coordinate 8,593 of JAHJDG010000031.1, forward strand.
ACGAGACGTGCAGTATCCTGGAATGGACGGATGGTCAGGAATGGTGTTCCTACCGACCGGATGAATGGACGTGGGCTTGTCAAGCGAACGGAACCTACTATATCGTAGTCGGATCGTATCCGTCCATTTCGGACGACACCTTGACCTGCAACGGGACGGGCAGCGATGCCTTCACGATGTACTACTACGCCCGGCCGGGGCGGCTTTGTGCGTCCTGCACGCCGGTCAACGCGGATCTGGGAGATATTACGACGGCGCCATGCGGAGCGAGCGTCACGGGAGACTGCGGCTGGGGCGGGAAGTGGATTGCGAGTTTCATCGGCTACCAAGACGTTGTCTATCATTGGGACCTGTGCGCGATGGAACCGTGCAGCGGCGCAAGCGAGTTCGGGGGAACCGACGCCGATGTAGTTATTTTAGACGCCAATTGTGCAATCGTCGAGTGGCACGATGGAATGGAAGAGTGCGGCTATCGTCCCAACGACTACCAGTGGACGTGCCCGGCGAGCGGCAACTACTACGTGGTGATCGCGCCCTATCCGGCCGTGCAAGAAGACACTTTGACCTGCGCAGGACAAGCCGACCAGACGTTCACGCTGGTGTACTGGCGCGACGAAGGCCCGATCCCCGGCGGCGAAACCTGCGATGACGCGACGCTGATCTCCGGCCCATTACCCCGAACGATCCGGTGGAATACCTGTTCCTATGTGAACGACTACGACGTCTAGTGCTGGCAGGGGACGGATAACGGCGCACGAGACGTCGTTTATCAGTATGTTCCCGACGTGGACGAATTCGTGACGTTCAACTTGTGCGGAGCGATGTTCGACGCGAAGCTCTACGTCTTTGCGGATTTCTGCACCGGGACGCCGTGGGCCTGCAATGATATTGACCTGACCGGTACGTGCTCTGAGCCGATGTGGCCGTATCTCCCGTGCGTCGAGCTTCCGGCCGGTCATACCTACTACATCGTGGTGGATGCGGTGAACGAGTGGGAGTGCGGAGACTTTACTCTCGAGATGTCGCCTTGTACTCCTATTGAAGGCGACGTCATCCAGACGGCCTGGACCATCCCGTCGCTGCCCTTCAGCGACACCGGCAGCACGGTCGGTTTCTATGACCAGTATGTTGAGGATTGTGGCGGTTTCTCCTATTCGCGGGACGTCGTCTATG
>JAHJDG010000032.1 GCA_018812265.1 bacterium
CGTCCCTGCAATTCGGGAATGAGATCCGACGGCTTCACCGCGCTGAACGCTCCCGCCGCGATGAACAGAATGTGATCGGTGCGTACCATCCCGTACTTCGTGGTGACCGTCGTTCCCTCGACCACCGGCAGAATATCGCGTTGCACGCCGCTGCGGCTGACGTCCGGACCCGCTTCCGAACTCTCGGCCGGAGCGGCGATCTTGTCAATCTCGTCGAGGAATACGATCCCCGCCGTTTCCGTGCGTCGAACCGCCTCGCGCACCACGCGATCCATGTCCACCAGTTGATCCATCTCCTCTTCCGTGACGTGGTTCCGCGCCTCGGCCACCGTCACCGTCCGCCGCCGCACCCGCTTGTCGCCGCCCATCGCCTCCGGCAGGTTGATGCCCATTTCCTCCATGCCCTGCGAAGAGAAGATTTGCATCATCTGCATCGGCTCTTCGGGAAGTTCCAGCTCCACCATCTGTCCGTCCAGCAGTCCTTCGCGGAGTTGCTGCCGGAGGAGATCCCGCTGCCGGCGACGGCGGGTCTGCTCGGTTCGTTTGGCTCTTCGCGTGCGGTCATCCTCGGAAGCGGAGCGCCGCCTTCGCGAACGTGTCGGCGGCTGCAACAGATCGAGCAGTCGCTCTTCGACCGTGGCCGCCACCGAGTCCTTCAGCAGCTCCCGCTGCTCGCCCTTGACCTTGCCAACGGCCGTGTCCATCAGATCGCGGATCATGGACTCCACGTCCCGTCCCACGTAGCCGACCTCCGTGTACTTCGAGGCTTCGACCTTGATGAACGGCGCGCCCGCCAGATTCGCCAGCCGTCGTGCCAGTTCGGTCTTGCCCACTCCCGTCGGACCAATTAGGATGATGTTGTTGGGATAGATCTCATCTTTGAGTTCGCTCGTGACTTGCTGCCGCCGCCAGCGATTGCGCATGGCAATCGCCACCGCCCGCTTAGCCGCTTCCTGGCCGATGATATAGGCGTCCATCTCCCGCACGATCTCGGCGGGAATAAGCTGCTTAATAGGAGGTGAAATCGGTGGATTCACAGTGTGGTTCCGTTTTTCTCGTCGTTGTCGTTTCCCGATTGGCAACGGCGTGTTGTACCGTTTTGCCGCGCCGGAAGAAGATCACTCCAATTCCTCAACCGTGATCTTCTCATTCGTATACACGCAGATCTGCGCGGCGATCTTCATCGCTTCCAGGGCGATCTCGCGGGTGGAAAGAGTCGTGTGCTTCATCAGCGCGCGCGCCGCCGCCAGAGCGTACGTTCCCCCCGATCCCAGTGCGACCACGTCGTCGTCAGGCTCGACCACCTCGCCGAGGCCCGACAGCAGAAACATCTTCTCCGCGTCCATCACGATGAGTTCCGCCTCGAGCCGCCGCAGGTCGCGATTGAGCCGCCACTCTTTGGCGACTTCGATCACCGACCGCGTCAGATCGCCGTTGTACTGTTTGAGTTTGGTCTCGAACACGTCGAGCAGGGCCAGCGCATCGGCCGCCCCGCCCGCGTAACCCACCAGAATTTTCCCGTCAAAGAGTTTCCGCACCTTGCGGCCGCTGCTCTTGATGACCGTGTCTTCGAGCGTGAGCTGCCCGTCTCCCGCGATCACCGACGATCCCCCGCGCCGTACGGCCAAAATCGTCGTTCCGTGAAACTGATCTCGCATAACTCTTCCTTCGCTCTATCAATCCGACTCAAAACGCAATTATGCCGTTACCGAACTTAGTTGTTATCTCTCAGGGAGTTGCAATCCTGTGCTCAAGGAGAGATGTATCCAAATTGATGAGTTGGCCCAGTCCAGTAGGACATGTGACTTTTATAGAAAAGCTCTGACTGGCGGATCAACACCAGTCACCTCTGTAAAAAGCATCACATACCCCCTATTGTCCTTTTCGATAGAGACTTTATTGAAGGAATCAGTTTGGCCTTGGCCAGTGCAGACACGGCAATATTCGCGGCAACGCTCATTGATCTGATGTGCCTATCGTCTATGATTCCTTTGATGCGTTGACGTGGCGGCACGGGGTAACACCCATAAATCTCTAAAGATAGATTCCTTGGATCAATCCACGAATCCATCACCTCCCGGAGCCGATTGACCAATTGGCTATATGCTTCGGCAAGCACAGATTGGGGAGCATGATCAATATCTTGGGTACGCCCCTTCTTTTTGGGATCGTTGAATCGCACGAGCTTACCATCACTCAAAATGTGATACTCGTCGGATTCCACATGAAAAGTCACAAGCGTTTTCGGCATGAGCAACTCTCAAGCTATTTAGTCTTATCAAGCGTGATCAGAGAATCTTGAACTTCATGAGCCCGCCGTAGGAACTCCTGAATGCTCGAATTCCACCCACGAGAATAGTCGTTTGGCGGCCCCAAAACGAAGTCCACATAAGCACCACTCCGCCCTGTCAAACGCACTTTGCACGTGAAGGAAGAATCAGCTCTGGAAAACCAATCACCAAAATCATCAAGGCCGAACATCTCAGTTATTCCCCCATCGACTACATCCGTTTGTGGTTCCACCGGGAAATCTGTAACTTTTCCCTCCACCAAAAAGGACACGGCATTAATAAAGAGCCAATCGTCCGCTTCATAAAGAAACCACAAGAGATAATCTACCTTGGGCGTGGCCCCTTTTGTGAAGACAACCAAAGGTGTTAATGTCACAGTCGCAGGTAAATACGGACTCCGCTTGGACAAGTAAGATGTTCTGACTTCAATCCCCGCTCCTTGCACCTTCACCCATTCTGGATGAAAGTCATCGGTATGCAAATAAGTTGGGTACGGAGGAATTTCTAACTTCTGTGGGGGCTTGGCTATCCCCAATTGCCAAGATGCTGCCATAGGCGCAGAGGTCACCAACAAAGCAATGAGTTGCTTCATGATCGGTTCCTGCTTTGAATCTGGGTTTGTTAACGGTATGATTTCAATTCTAAATGGCCACTGTCATTCTGGACACGCGCTCGCTTTTTCTTCGTACATAATATTCGAATCTTGGCGCCTATTCCGCGGTGTCCAGAATCTCATTTCAGCATTTCAGTTATTCAGATTTTAGCTTTTTAGAGTTCCCTAATTTCCCCGTCCCCGCAATTCCTTTTCCCGCCGCAAGAGCGTTTGCAGTTGCATCAGCAGCTCCGCCGAGTCGTCCTTCGCCAGTTGCTCCTTGAGCGCACTGATTTCCACCCGCACGCGATCGGCCTCGATGCTGCGCAGACAATCCCTTGCCATCTTGCGGTCTATCTCCAGCGCCCGCTCATCACGATCGGCCTCCTCCATTTCATAGAGGCTGTCCACGATGAACTCGCGCACCGGCGATTCGGGGAATTCATCGAGCAATCGCTGCGGCTCCGACATCGCTTCGCGTTCCCACTCGGCATGTAGCAGGCTGGCAAGCTGCGATAACCGTTCATCGGGAATCCCGTTCGGCTTCCAAGTCTGAAAGATCTCCGCCCGCAACTCCGGCCGACGCACCAGTATTCGCACCAGCACCGATACCGGCCCCGGCGGCGGCCACTTCTCGCGAGGCGGCAGCGTTTCCTCGGAGGTTCGCGGCGCGGGACGGACGCGGCTCAGTTCCCGCCGCAGCGCATCGAGACTGATACGGGTCTTGCCCGCGATCTCCTGCAGGAACACGTCCTGCTCGACGGGACTGAGAATGAGCGCCGCGCTGGTCACCAGCTCGCGGGCGGCATCAGAAAGCGAGATCGAGCGCCGCTTCGCCAGCCGGAGCTGAAAATCCACCGCCGACAAAGCGTTCTCGTTTCGCAGCCTCCATACCTCTTCACCGCCCCGCGCCCGCACGAACGAATCGGGATCTTCCCCCTCGGGCAGCATGAGCACGCGCGGCTCCACGCCCGCTTGCAGCAGAACGTCCACCGCCCGCCGCGCCGCCGAAAGTCCCGCCTCGTCCCCGTCATAGAGCAGGAACACGCGATTCGTGAACCGCTTGATGAGCCGCGCCTGCTGCTCGGTGAGCGCCGTGCCCAGCGTCGCTACGGTAATCGCCACTCCCGCCATCACCAGCGACAAACAATCCGTGTAGCCTTCCACCAGAATCGCTTCGCTCTGCCTTCGGATCGCATCCCGCGCCTCCCAGAGTCCGAATAGCTCGCGCCCCTTGCGATAGACCGCCGTTTCGGGAGAGTTCACGTACTTGGGACTGTCCTCATCCTCGCGCAATTTTCTCCCGCCGAAACCGATCACCCGCCCCGCCAGATTGCGGATGGGAAATACAATCCGGTGGCGGAACGCATCGTAGGGGCGATTCTTCTCTTTCCCCTCTTTCAGGAGTCCCGCCTGTACGAGGAGCGACAGCGGCATTCCCAATCCGCGCGCGTGTTCGGCCAGCGCGTCCCACGAATCGGGAGCGTATCCCAACAGGTAACGCTCGATGACTTCCTTGCCGTAGCCGCGCGATTTGAGATACGAACGGGCCTGTTCCCCGCCCGTATCGCGCCGTTCGAGGAGTTGCCGATGGAAGAAATCCCGCGCCATTCCATTGGCCCGCACCAGCCGGTCGCCTTCCGATTCCCCTTCCTCGGCGGCCCGCGCCTTCGGCAGTTCGATCCCCAACCGCTCCGCCAGCATCCGCACCGCCTCGACGTAGCTGAGCCGCTCGATCTCCATCAGGAAGCTGATGGCGTTCCCGCCCCGGTTGCAGCCGAAACACTTGTAGATTCCCCGGCTCGGATTCACCGAAAAACTCGGCGTGTCCTCGGTGTGGAACGGACACAACCCGAACCAGTTCTGACCCCGCTTCTTCAGGGTCACGTATTCTTGCACCACCGTCAGAATATCGGCGGTCGCGCGAATTTCCTCGATCTTATCTTCGGGAATTCTCAAGACGGGAAGGGAGGACGCAGGCGTTGGCACCGGCTTTGCCCTCCCCCTTAGTGAGATACGATAACTTCACGTCGAGTATACGATGACAAACGATCCTAAGTTTCCGTCTTGGCTGGTCTTCGCGGACCGCGCTCCCGATGACGGAACGTTCTTGCGGCTGATGGTGTTGAATCCGGTCAACGACGCCGTGTCTACGATGGTCAACTGCGTGATTGAAACCGATCCGCCGTTGAACGCTCCCGGACCCGACGATCTGCACATCGAAGGCGGCCGGAAGAATACTCACGACTTGCCGGCCTGCTGAGCCTTCCACACCTCCAGCGGCACCAGAATCCGCCTCTTCCCCGAGGGAGACGGCGGAATCTCGCCGACCTCCTTCCATGTGATCTTCATGCTCCCGTCCGTTCGTTCAGCGATCTGCGGTTCGATTTTCTTGAGGTGTTCGAGCGCTCGATCATGGCGGGGAACATAGAGGATTTCCAGCCAATCCGTATCGCGTTGAATAACCCGGAAACCGGTGATATGTTCGTGGGCGAATTCGAGTACGTACACGAAAAAAAGCACATTCACGAACCGGCCGGTCGGAGTGAGAATCGTATCGTTAATCCGCCCCTCGACGGCGGACAGCCGCGGCTGGGTATTCTCGCATGGACACGGCTCGTTCGGATCGGTCACCGTTCCCAGGTCTCCCATCCGGTAGCGCACGAAGGGCATCGCACCGTTGCGGAAACAAGTGACCACGATCTCACCGGTCTCGCCCGGCTGCACCGTCCGCTCACCATCCAGAACCTCGACGTGGAAACGCGATAAGTCCAGATGATACCCGGTTCGCGCCGGACACTCGAAGCCGACGTGCATGGCTTCACTTCCGCCATAGTCACGGTAGGCTTGGCAGTGAAATACCTTCTCAATCACTTCCTGCTGGGCTGTGCTCAGTCCTTCCCCGAAGGTGGTCACGAGCGGTATCTGACACGATAGCCCCTTTTGCTGCGCTTCCTGGGCCAGCAGCGCCAACGCCGAAGAGTAGCCCCGCAGATATTTCACGTTTCCGTCACGGAAAGCGCTCATCACCTCCGCCGCGTGTTCCTTGCGGAATTCTACCGCAGAAAAGCCGATGGGCACCGTCCCCGTCAGTCTCCGGGCCAGCCGGGTCAAGCCCTTCGCCGGCGGCATCTCCATCTTCAACGCGCCTTCCCTGAATCCGGGTCTCCAGCCCAAAGCGCGCAAACTGAGTTCAAAACTGATGTGTTCGCCCCGCAGAGTTTTCGCGTCCACCGGAAAACGATACGGCTCCCCCGTTGAACCCGAGGTGCAGCTCCACTGCAGCTCGTCGCGACGGAGAGTGTTGTTGAACCATTCGTCGGAGTCCTGCTGAAAATCACTCTTGCGGAGGGTCGGCAAACTCAACCACGCTTCCCGCGATTCGGTGATGGGAAGTTTCACTCCCGCTTCGTTGAGCTTGCGCCGATAGGCCGGGCTGACCTCAGCCATCCGGTTGGCATAGGCCACCGCTTGCCGGAAACTGTAGTCGGCAAGCGCGGAAACGTCCGCTCGCCGCATCCGCTTCTGAAACCACAGCTCCCGCTGTTCGGCCCGGCGAATCAGGAGACGCATCGTCGTCTGTAGAATCGGATAGACGATTTCTGGCAGAGGAGGCATGGAAGTTCGAATTCGCTACTTCTCGAAACTCACCTTCGGAGCCTGCTTCGCCTCGGCGGGAGCTTCCAGTAAAGGCTTCCGCTCAAATCCGAACATACTCGCGATCATCGCCGCCGGAACCCGGCGGATTTTCTTGTTGTACTCGGTGGCCGCTTCGTTGTAGCGTCTGCGCTCGACGGTGATACGGTTTTCGGTTCCCGCCAGTTCGTCCTGCAACGCGAGGAAATTCTGGTTGGCCTTCAACTGCGGATAGTTCTCAGCCACCAACAGCAATCGTGACAGCGCTCCGGTGAGCTGATTCTCGGCGGCGACTCGTCCTTCGGCCGAGGCAGCCTGTCCCACCCGGCTGCGCGCTTCCGTGACCGCTTTGAAGACGTCCGCCTCATGAGCCGCGTAGCCCTTGACCGTTTCCACCAGATTGGGAATCAGGTCGAACCGCCGCTGCAAAACGACCTCCACCTGTGCGAACGCCTTGTTCCCCTCTTCGTCGAGATTGACCAAACCGTTGTAGGTCCCGTAGATCCACAGGGCCAAAACCAGCCCGATTCCCACAATCGCCAGCAGCAAAATCGCAACCGCTCGCATGAAATCCCTTTCTTGGTATGTTATTGCCGGATCTCCCCCCCCCTCCGCTTTGCGGGGGGGGGCAGGGGGGGGTGACTGGTGCAAATCAAAAAGTCGCACTCGTTCCCCCTCCACTTCGCTGGGAGTAGGAGGGAAGCCAAACAGCGAAAATCAGCAAACAGCGCTTCTCCCCCCTCCGCTTTGCGGGGGGGCAGGGGGGGGGATTACTCCAACTCGTCCAGCCTGCGCGTCAGTGCAACCGCCTGCTGGAGGTAGTCGTTCATCAGCGTCTGCAGCTCGGCTCCCCCGATCTTGGTTTTTCCCATTGCCACCGCCCGCAGCCGTGCCCACACCTCCTGACGGAACCACGACTTGCCTCCCAGCTCCGTCAGCACCGCATCATTAGTGAGCGACAAGATTTCTTTTCGCTTGAGCATCAGCGTTCCGCGTAGCAGCGTGAAATAGCCGGAAACCGTGTCGGTAATCAGTGCCCGCAGGATTGCATCCTTCCCGCCCGCCGCCAGCCACCGCCGCGTGAGCGCGATTCGTTTCTGCCGCGCTTCCCGTTCGAGGTCCCGCCGCACGGCCGCCCAGTCGGGCGAGAAATTCACGAACGGATCGTCACCGAAGAGCACCTTCCGCGCCGCCGCCATTTCCACGAATTCAAGTGAAAACGTATCGAGACTCCGCCCGATCTGGTCCTGCTGCAGAATCACCGGCGGCGCGACCCGTTTCTTCAGCCACGCGGGCATGAGCTTGGCCAGAGGAGCGAGCTTCTCCGCGCTCTGATCACGGATGATCATGATTAGGTTCACGTCGCTCTTCGCCGTAGCCTCGCCCCGCGCGTGCGAACCGTACAGCACTACCGCGAGCAGATTCTCGCCCAGCGCCGTCTGTGCCTCGCCTACGATTCTATCGAGAAGATCTTTCATCCCTCTTCATTCCTCGCTTGTCGCTTCTTCCTGTGGTATCGGCTGCTGGCAGCCTACCCGATCTCTATGCGCGGCTATGGGAGACGGAGCGCACAGCCGTGCGGCACTACCAGATTCGGCGCACGCAGTGCAGCGCTACGGATCATTTCATCCCTCATCCCTCCGCCCTCATCCCTTCTTCAGTATCCTCCGCTGCTGCCGCCGCCGCCCGACATGCCTCCGCCGAATCCACCGAATCCGCCGCCGCCGCCGAAGCCTCCGCCTCCCAGACCGCCGCCGATCCACGGCCCGCCTCCCCCACGCAGATTTCGTCGCCTGCGCGCGAGAGCCATCGCCGCCATGACGATAAACAAGAGCGGAATCAGTTGATAGAGCGAATCGCTTCGCCGTTTCCCGCGCGGCACTCGCACCTCGACTCCCGACAGCGATTCGAGCGTGACCCCCTCTTCCTTGGCAATAATGGAAGCCAGAGCTGCCACCCCCGCCAGATAGGCCTCCCCGTGTTTGCCCTCGGAAAGATACGGAGTCATCACGTCCCGCCGAATCCGTCCCGCCATCCCATCGGGAATGATCGGTTCCAGTCCATAGCCGATCTCGATCCGAATTTTCCGCTCGGCAATCGCGTCCACGATCAGAATCCCGTTGTTGATTCCCTTCAAACCGGGACTCCATGCCTCAAACAGACGATTCGTGAATCCGTCAATCTCGTCTCCACCCAGATCGGGAAACGAGGCGATCCCGATCTGAGCTCCCGTCTTTTCGTCCAACTCGCGGCAGACGGCCGTGATCTGCCGCTCAACACCCGGTGAAACCACTTCCGCAAAGTCGCTTAGGTAGCCAAGAGGCTGTGGAAACTCCGATTTGGCCAGAGTTGCCGAGAAGAGGGTCAGAATCAGCAGGCAGAGGAGGAACCCACGAAGTGGCATCACGCGTTGCAGCGGTATGAACCGAGGTTGGCGAGGAGGGAGCAGAAGCGACTGATAAAATCTAAAGTTCAAAATCTTATTCACTTGCAATGAAACAATATACGAATACCACACCAGATTGTCAACGCAGATCAGAATCGCTTTGAGACTTCAGAGTCAGGATTTTGTGAACATGTGCCTCATCTTGGCTTGCTTTTCCTTGATCTTGTCATTACATTGTACAGTTAGGCTAACTGGCAGAGAAACGGCCACTTAAGTTCCAGGCTGCATTGGTGATCCGCGGCGTCCTCTTCGACCTCGATAACACGCTCCTCGACTTCATGCACATGAAGCGGGCTTCCATCGAGGCTGCCGTGATGTCCATGATTGATGCGGGAATGCCCGTCGCACGGCAGGAAGCGTTCGATGAAATCTACCGGCTCTACGATCAGGTCGGCATCGAGCACCAACAGATTTTCAATCTCTTCCTCCGGGAACGGTTCGGGGACATCCCGTACAAGTGGCTGGCCGCCGCGATCGTCGCCTATCGCCGCGCCCGCGATGGCGTGATGGTGACCTATCCCCACGTCCGCTCGACCCTCGTCGAGCTGCTCCGCCGGGGACTGCGGCTGGCCGTGATCAGCGATGCGCCCCGGCTGAATGCCTGGCTGCGGCTCTGCCAATTGGATCTGCATCACGCCTTCGATCCGGTGGTGACCTTCGAGGATACCGGTCATCGCAAGCCGTCGGCCCGGCCCTTCGAACGCGCCCTCGATATGATGGGCCTCAAGCCTACCGAAGTCATTATGGTCGGCGACTGGCCCGAGCGCGATATGGTGGGAGCCAGCCGGCTCGGAATTAAAACGGTTTTTGCCAGATATGGGGACGTAAAAGGCGTCACCCAGAGCGGCGCCAACTTCGAGATTGACGATATCGGCCAGCTTCTTCAGGTGCTGGACCGGATCGAAATGGACATATCCCCGAGCGAGTCGTTTGACGAGCCGGGAGCGGAATAGGACTTTGCGGAAGAGATCGAATCCGATTGGAGCGTGCTTTGCAGCGTTGCGAGCCGGAGGTTTGAATATGACACGTTGGGCAGCAGTCAGCTTGATTCTTCTGGTGTGCATGAGTGCTTCTCATGCCGACACCACCCGGGTTGCCGAAGGGGATGCGCGGGGCTGGTGGACGTCGGAAGGCAGTCCGTACATGGTTGCGGGCCACCTTCAGATCATCGGCCGTGATACCCTGCATATTGGACCCGGTGTGGAAGTTTTCTTCACCGGCCCGTACCGTGTCTACGTGTACGGTGTTCTCGAAGTCTCCGCCTCGCGGGAAG
>JAHJDG010000033.1 GCA_018812265.1 bacterium
CCGAGAACCGCCGCGCCCACGATGCGTTTCTCCGCGAAGTGACGTTCCTACTGCGCGATCTCTCCCTTGCTGAAGTCGCGGGTGATCCGGTCATCGTCGAACGTGCCCGGGCCTACGCGCGCGAAGAAGAGATCATGCTCGACCACATCCACAAGAACCGCCGCCTCGTGGAGGGCGACGGTGACGGCGAAATCTATCTGGTGGACACCACGTCGTTCTACAGTCCGGTCCGGCTCGACAAGAAGCTCATCGGCCTTGTCGAGCCGCGCGCCCGCTGCTACGTCGAGATCAAACCCGTCTTTCGCGGCGGGCAGAAGACGCACGACCTGTCCGTTTCGATCTCTCTGGCACTCTCCATGCAACGCACCGCGCACAGCAAGGACGTGGGCGAAATCATGCGCGAACTCAACATCGGTGACGGCCACAAAGGCGCCGCCGCCGGAGTCCAGCGCTGCTCATCCGCTCACGAATTCCAGCGCGCCCGCGAGGAACTGCCCAAGCGTATATTCGGGATTTGGAGCAACTTGTAGAGCGGAACATGATCCAACAAGAAGCGGCGGCCTTTCGGTCGCCGCTTCGGCATTTTAGCTGGGAAAGAAATTGGCCGCTACTTCACCAGCATCAGCTTTCTGACCATTACGTCAGCGTTCGAGCTCAGGCGGGCGAAGTAGAGACCCGACGGCAGATCGCGTCCGTCGAAGGAAACCTGATAGCTGCCGGCGGCGTGCCAGCCGTCCGCCAGCGTGGCCACGTCGCGGCCGAGAATGTCGAAGACCCGCAACAGCACGTCTCCGCTCGCGGGCAAGTCGAATCGAAGCTGAGTGCTCGGATTGAACGGATTGGGATACGCTTCGTGAAGCAGGAATGTTTCCGGCAGCGTGAGGTTCGGAACGTCATCCGCCGACGAAAAGTTGTCGGGCGGAGTGGTGGTGATGCGAATGGCTCGTCCCGCTCGGAGCGTGTCCACCGTGACCGGGTAGAATTTCGCAAAGGTCAGGGTCAAGCCGCGTTGGTGATACGAATCCTCCATCCCCACCGTGGCGAAGTTGCCTTCCCCGTTCAGGTCGAAGTTCTGGATTTGATCGTACTGGAAGATGATGTCACCGTCTCCGGTGTCGTTGTATTCGAGAATCGCTTCAAAAGTGGCGAACCGATTGTTGGGATTGTCGGCCATACCCCAGCGGATAAACGTCCGCCACTGAATCACGAACCGGTCAGGCGTTCCGTCGAAGAACTGTGTCCACACGTAATGCAACGTGTCGTCGTTGGGAGTGAAGCGATCGGCGGCCAAATCATCCCAGAATGGCGCAACCAGCGACGGCGCGCCGATCGGTGACGGCAGCTCCCAATTGCGGAACTCGGGAATCGTCGCGCGCTCGAAGCTGAACCAGCCGTTCGAGCAGATCCACACGCTGTCGAAGCTCTGGCCGTAATACGTGAACGGCTGCGGCAGCGCCATCGCAAAATGAGTGTCGTCCCGCACTTCATGAGGCGCGCCCGATCCGCCGTGGGCCGGATCGAGTTCTACCCAACTATAGGTCGGTGTGGCCGAAAAACCCGCGTCAATATCTTCGTAGGCATAGTAGCCGTAGGCGTCCGGACCGGTGGGAGCCGTGACGGTCACGACGCCCGCCGTCAGCGTGAACCGCTTCCGCGCGATCACGCTGCCGTTCTGCTCAAAGTCGAAATGGAGCTGAATCTGACGCCCGGGCGCGACTCCATTGGCCAGATGAGCCTGAAAAGCCACGATACTCTCGTCGCTGCCGCCGATGGGAATGAGATTCCATTCCAGATTCGCGGCCGGGAAATCAATGGAATTATCCCACGAGTTCACCGTGGCGGTCATTCCTGAACCGGCTTGCCCGCCCACGTTCTGAACCGTGACCCAGATCGGAGCCGTTTCGCCGGCTTCCAAGATGCCGTTGTTGCCATCGTCCACCCGCAGCGAAATCACCAGCGGATCGGGAGCCGCCACCGGGATTTCCATCTGGCGGTTGACCGGATCCCAGGCGTCCTGAATCTGCACGTTCAGCCGCGGCCGTTCACCGTCAAAAATCTCACCACTTAGCGTGATCGTGAACGACGTGGAGGTACCGGTCTCTCCGGGATTAATGGTATTGACGGTTCCGGTGCCCGTCACGACGGTCACCCGCTCATCGAGCGAGGTGACGGTAACGGAAGGCGTCGTCGTGTGCTGCCCGAGATTCTGGATATTCAGCGTGAAATCCACGGTCTCGCCCGGATTCGGCAGGTTGTCCGCTCCCGCCGTCCAGTTGATTCCCGTGATCTTGGGATCGAACTCATCATTCCGGATGTTGATATCCGCGAGTTTCGTGAAGTAGCGGGATTTCCACACCGTCAGCTGGGCCGTCCCGGTGGAGGTGAAACTCACGGGTACCCACGCGTCGCCCAGGCTGTTCGTTCTCACCGCGGCGCCGGTCGTCGAGCCGAGTTGCTTCATTCCGACCACGGCTCCCGCGACGGGCTGACCGCCGGCCTGCACGTTAACGTGCACGAGCGTCTCCCCGGGAGTCAGCTCGCTGGGATGGGAAACCGTCAATTCTTCCGGTACGCAAAGGTAGGTTTGCAGCTCGGGATCGCCCAGCAAGTTGAATACGTGGAGGACATAGTACCAGGCCCATCCATTTTGCTGTTCGAGCGGAAACTGCCGCCAACCCTCCAGCTTGCCGGCCAATCCCAGCGCGCCCGCTCCGCGAATGCCCTGCCGGAGCTGCGCTTCCACGATTCCCGCCAGGATCGCATTGTTGTGCCGGGTGTTGGTGTGCAGGTCCGAAGCGCCGAAAAAGGATATCGCGCCCTTCGGCTGAGTGGGAGTGCCGACGCCGGTAGTGAACTTCTCTCCCATGCAGGGACCGCTTGTGTGGGCAAAGTTGCCGGTGCCACAGACGATGCTGTACACCGCCGGGAGCCGCCGTCCGTTGACAAGCTGCTCAATATCGCCGTTGTCGAATTCAGGGACGATCCACCCTAATTGATTGGCCCAGCCGCGATAGATGACGATGCATACGCCCGAATCAATATCAGCGCGTATGTTGTCGCTGTACCGTCCCGGGGGCGGGTCGGTCGGTCCATGCCAGAAGTGCGTATCGGCATTGGCTATGCAACCGTCCCGCATCAGGTATTCGCGGGACCAGAATACGTTCCACACCGGAGTAACCGGGAAGATATTTCCTCCATCCGCATTGTTGCCCGCCACGAACGTCCCCGATCGGAACCACTCCAAGTTTTCCCGGTAGGGATCCGTCTCGTATCCGTAAGCCTTGGCAAAGTAGGCCACGTATTCAGACGATGACTGTCCGGATACGCGTCCGGCAATGACGTCGGGCAGGAGATCGCTGCCTGCCAGACAGAAATAGTAATTGTCGCCGACTCTCTGTTCATCGCCCGGACGCTCAGGATTCGTCTCCGGCTTGGATGGCAGATCGGGATGATCGCCGATCAAGAGCACGTACTCCAAGTCCGGCAGCGTCACGTTGTTGTAGGCCTGCTGAATCTGCTGTCCGATGATCGTCGGGGTCGGATTCTCCAGCGAAAGGATCTGCACATAGTAGCCCTTGCGACGCTTCAGATCCAGCCACGATTGAAACTGCGTGCTGGCCTGAAGCTGCGTCAGGCGGGTCGTGCTTCCCAAGACCAAATACCGCCCGGGCGGATTCAGGGCCGCTTCGGGATACAGCTCATCCAGATTAGCCACGAACATCCGGTAGAGTGGGTAGAACGCCGAAGAAAACGAGAACGGTTCGGCCTTCGCGTTTAGGCCGCCGCCGCCTTCCGTGACCACTTCGACTTCCACACGGCGCACGGTGCGTAGAACCCCTGCGTCGTCCCGCATGATCGGCCGGAAGTTCAGCGTCACCAGCCGAAGATCATGGAATACGGCCGGCGGACTGAGAATCACCAGCTCATCGGTTGAGCGAGCGAATTCCTTCACCGACAGCTCGCGGCGGGCCTCGACGGCTTCTCCCAGTTCGAAATCGGTAACGATGGCGGACGGTGTTCCCTGACCGGCAATCGCCAGATAGATTCCGTACCCGTCCGTGGCCTGATCTTCGGACTCCATGGTTGCCAGTCGAGTTGCCACGGCGATCTCGTCGAACTCGGCCATCACGGCGGTCCGCGCGGGCGTCGCTCCGAAAATCCGCGTGGACATCGCTTCCGGATGGGACGCCGCCAGTAGGCCCAGCGGCACGAGCAGTAGTAGTCCAACACAACTCGATCGGACGATCCGTGTCATCATCTCCTCCAGTACTCTCTATGGTGACTTAGCAGAAACTCGCGCAAAAAATGCGGTGAGCGCAACCCTTGCGTGTCCCGCTCGATAAAAGAACTCCGACACCTCCTTGCAAGAGGTTTGAATTCAACAAGTTATATCGGAGTCTAAAACACGCAATAAAATAGAAAAGCAAAGCGTAGACCGTTCCCCAACGAAATTGGTAAGCCGGCTCCGAACGCGAACGGACGACACTCGATCAGAGAATAAACCGCGCCAAATCCTCGTTCTCGGATATCTCCGAGAGAACCTTTTCCACCCGCTGTTTGGTGATCGTGATCCGCTTCCGCTTCACGTTCGGCGCGTCGAACAGGATGTCGTCGAGCAGCGTCGTCATCAGCGTGTGCAGACGGCGGGCCCCGATGTCCTCGGTACGCTGATTCACTTTGTGGGCCATATCGGCCAGTTCGCGAAGCGCGCCCCGCGTGAATTTGAGCTCGATGCCCTCGGTGGCCAGGAGCGCCGTGTACTGCCGCACCAGCGCGTTTCTCGGCTCGGTTAGAATCCGGTAGAATTCATCGGCCCCCAGTTTGTCGAGTTCCACTCGAATC
>JAHJDG010000034.1 GCA_018812265.1 bacterium
CGTGTGGCGGCAGAAAAGAAACCCCAATTACGGCACATCATCGTGGTGCTACCCTATACGAACATCATCACCCAATCCGTTGAGATCTACAGAGAGGCGCTGGTATTGAACGGGGAGAGACCCGAGGATATCGTTGCCGAACACCACCATCGAGCAGATTTCGAGGACTTGGATCTGCGTCAACTCGCAACTCTCTGGAAAGCTCCGATTATCGTAACCACTGCAGTGCAATTCTTCGAGACGCTTGGCAGCCACCATCCTGCGAGATTGAGGAAGTTGTATGAACTACCCGGCTCAGCGGTCTTCGTGGATGAAATGCACGCGGCGATGCCGTCGCACCTTTGGCCGCAGATGTGGCGATGGCTGGAAACGTGGACACGAGACTGGGGAGGACATTTGGTGCTGGCCAGTGGTTCATTGCCGAGATTCTGGGAGTTGGATGAATACAAAACTCTGATTTACGGCAACGACGGGAAATCTTTCCCTAAAGTGCCGGATTTGGTTGCGGATGAATCACTTCGTACCGCACTGAAGAAAACGGAAGAGCAGCGGATCATTTACAGACGTCGGCATGACAATGCTGATGCATTGGATTGTCAAGGCATCGTCAAGCTTGTCGTGCAGAAGGAACCAGGACCTCGCCTTCTCATCGTGAATACCGTGCAGACGGCCGCCGTGATTGCCAGAGCAATGCGTGAATCAGGTCACAATGTGCTCCATCTTTCAACGGCACTTGCGCCAGCCCATCGGGACTTGATTGTGAAGGAAGTGAGGCAGCGTCTTCAAGAAAAGATTGCGAACTGGACCCTTGTGGCTACCAGTTGCGTTGAGGCCGGGATGAACTTCTCCTTTAGGACGGGATTCCGCGAACGTGCATCAACAGCAAGCCTCATCCAGATTGGTGGTAGGATCAGTCGGGGGGATGAATTTATCGATGCTGAAGTCTGGGACCTCCTACTTCGCGATGACCAGTTTCGCAGCAACCCCTCTGTGTCAATCTCACGTCGCGGATTGGACTATTTTACCTTGGATGAGCTAAACATGATGCATCCTTCTGAATTGGCAACCATCGCCATGAAACGAGAATGGACATCAGGCGCTGAAGACAAAGCCAGACAACTGATCGAATTGGAGGAAGGGATGGAATACCCAAGTGTCTCCAAGCAGAGTCGGGTAATAGACACGGACACTCGGATGGTGATCATTGATGAGTCTTTGGCCAAAGCTATCCGAAAAGGGGAGAAAGTATCCAGAATGGCAATCATTAAGAACAGCGTTCAAATCTGGGCCAGTAAGATCAATAAGCTTGCCTTGGAACCTGTGATTCGCCATGGTCAATCATCCGATTCGGGTATGTATTTCTGGACATACGATTATGATCCCGAATTCCTTGGATATATGAAGGGCGTATTGAAGCTGAACGAATTCATTTCTTCCGGTGGAGCTATTATTTGAGACTGTTTGATGACGTAAAAAAGCAAAGAGTTATACGCGGGATATAGAGAGGCTGTCTTCCATGAAAAACAAAAAAACAGGTCCCCGTAAAGAGCGAATTGATCCTCTCCCAGACGGAAGACGGGAAAACAAAGGTCGAGGGCCGTCTGCAGGACGACACCGCCTGGCTGACCCAGAAGCTGATGGCGGAGCTGTTCCGAAAGGATGTCTGGACCATTAATGAACACATTGCCAACATTTACGATGAAGGAGAGTTGATGCCGGAGGCAACTGTCCGGAAATTCCGGACAGATCAAAATGAAGGAAACAGGCAGGTGGGCCGGGAGATCGACCGTTACAACCTCGATGTGATCATCTCCGTCGGCCTCCGTTCCTGACGCACTTGCCGGCGTTTTACAGGAGTTGCTCATGACCGACAAAAAGAAATCCCGTCAAACCACAACCCCACTGGCCGCTGGCTATGATGCCATGCTGTCCGGTCTGTCCGGTTTGTTGGAGCGGGCGCGGCATGCCTCAGCCCGGGCGGTGAACGCGATCATCACCGCCACCTATTGGGAAATCGGGCGGCGAATTGTGGAGTATGAGCAGGCAGGGGCAGTGCGAGCCGAGTATGGTTCCGCATTGCTCAAACGCCTGTCCGGCGATCTGACCCGAAAGTTCGGCCGCGGATTCTCCGTTGATAACCTTGAGACGATGAGGTTGTTCTACCAGACCTGTCCGGACGTATGGGAACAGGCCGCCATTCCAAAATCCGAGACGGCGTCTCGGATTGTTACGAACCTTTCGGCGGATAAATCCCCCTACAACAACGAATGGTTGTTTTCAATCGTCGATGTATGCGCTGTTCTGACGGGAAGTGCAGATGCAGGAGCATACTGGAGAAAATTGAAACAAAGACTCAAAGAAGAAGGAAGTGAAGTCGTGACATTTTGTCACGGGTTGAAATTGACTGCACCCGACGGAAAGCTGAGGGAGGCAAAATGAGCCAACACCGAAGGCATTTTCCACATCATCCAATCCGCTTCTACAAGAA